>NZ_JBZYWI010000018.1:0-32596 GCF_058932755.1 Quadrisphaera sp. DVD1 | reverse complement strand
GCCAGCGGCTGGCGTGCTGCGCCCTGGCGCTGGGGGAGCCGTGGCCGGACGTCTCCGACGCCGCCCTGCTGGCGCGCACCGACGACTGGCTGGGGCCCGAGCTGGCCCGCGCCCGGCGGCGCGCCGACCTGGCGGCGGTCGACGTCGCGAGCGCCCTGCGCCGGCTGCTGCCCTGGCCGGCCGCCGCCCGCCTCGACGAGCTGGTGCCCGAGCGCGTGCCGCTGCCCGGCGGGGGCTCGGCGCGCCTCGACTACGCCGACCCCGCCGCACCGGTGCTGGCCGTGCGCCTGCAGCACGTGCTGGGCTGGCAGGCCGCGCCGCGCGTGGCCGACGGGCGGGTCGCGGTGCTCGTCCACCTGCTGTCCCCGGCCGGGCGGCCGCTCGCGGTGACCGCCGACCTCGCCTCGTTCTGGGCCGGCCCCTACCGCGACGTGCGGGCGCAGATGCGCGGCCGCTACCCCAAGCACGCCTGGCCCGAGGACCCCACGGCCCCCTGAGCGTGCGGAGGGGCGGCGTCAGAGGCCGGGGATCCGCCCGTTGCGGAAGGCGTCGACGAAGCGCTGGTGGTCCTCGCGGACCAGCTGCCCGTAGGACGCGCCGAAGTCGACCACCCAGTCCACGAAGCCGTCGGTCCCGCCGGGGGCGGCGTCCAGGGCGGCGGTGATCGCCTCCTCGCTCTGGAAGGGGACCAGCGTCTCGTCGCTGCCCTCGTCGGCCACGCAGTGGATCTTGGCGGTGGCGCGCCCCAGGGAGTCCAGGACGTCGCGCGCGACGTCCGGCTCGGTGATGCCCGACCAGTCCAGGTCGGTCTCGTAGGGGGAGAGCTCCGCGACGACCCACCCGGCGCCGTCGATGGTGGTGTGCCCCAGCCAGGGGTCGGCGTGCGCCTGCAGCGCGCGCTGGCTCAGCGCCGTCCGGTGCCCGTGGTCGGTGAAGGCGGCCCGCACGCGCGGGTCGTCGACCACCCGCGAGGGCGCCGCGACGTTCCCCTGCTTCATGGAGAGGACGACGTCGTTCTCCAGCGCCTGGGTGCGGCCCTCCAGGAGCAGGTTGTACGCGGGGAGCCCGGCGCTGCCGATGCCGAAGCCCGAGCGCCCCACGACGTCCTTGATGACGTAGCTCGTGCGCGGCTGGCGCTTGCTCGCCGGGATCGTCTCCAGGTAGCGGCCGAACGCCTCCTCCACCTCGGCCCGCTCGCCCGGCTCCAGGCGGCGCACGTGCGGGCCGTCGGCGAAGCGGCGGTCGCGGTCCTCGATCACCGTGTTCCGCTCCAGCAGCGCCACGCGGGTCGACGCCCGCGCGGCCTGCAGGGCCTCGTGCACCGGGCCGGTGGTGCTGTCCAGGCGCAGCGCGTAGGCCGCGTCGCCCTCGCTCGTGGCGAAGGCCCGCACCTGGTCGGCGTAGGCGCGGGCGTAGGTGGCCACGAGCGCGGCGATGTCGCGGTCGCTGAAGGCCTTGGACACCCCCAGCAGGGCGACGCTGGCGGCCATCCGGCGCACGTCCCAGGTGAAGTGCCCGACGTAGGCCTCGTCGAAGTCGTTGACGTCGAAGACGAGCACGCCCGCGTCGTCCATGTAGGTGCCGTAGTTCTCCGCGTGCAGGTCGCCCTGGATCCACACCCGCGACGTGCGCTCGTCGGCGTACGGGTCGCTCGCGCGCACCACGTCGGCGTAGAAGAGGCAGGCCGTGCCGCGGTAGAACGCCCACGGGCTGCCGGCCATGATCCGGAACTTGCGGCGGAACGCCGCGGGGCTCGCCTCGATGAGGGGGGCGAACGCGTCGAGCAGCGTGGCCACCAGGGCCTCGGTGCGCTGGTCGCCGCTCTGGGCGCGGATGGCGTCGACGACGTCGCTCATCGCGGCAGCCTAGGGGCGGGCACCGCGCCCGCCGGGCTCAGCGCAGGGCCGCGAGGACGGCGTCCTGCGCCCGGGGGTCGCTGAGGATCCGGAAGTGGCCGACCGTGTCGACCTCGACGTTCGTGGCGCCGTCGAGGTGGCTGGTGCCGGGGATGTTGGGGTCCACCGCGCTGTAGACGGACGTGATCGCGGCGTTGACCGACCGGGCGGCGTCCAGCTCGCGCAGCAGCGGCCCGCCGGGCACGAAGACCCGCAGCGCGCGCAGCGGCAGCCAGCGGGCGCGCGCCGAGCCGGAGAACGGGGTGTTGACGGCCACCAGGCGGTCGACGCGGCCGTCCTCGTTGTGGTGGACGAGCAGCTGCTTGCCCACCAGGCCGCCCTTGCTGTGGGCGACCACGGCGACGCGGGGCAGGCCGGTCGCCTCGAGGTAGCCGCGCACCGCCAGCGCCGCCTGCGGGATCTCCCCGCCGTTGAAGCCGAGGGCGTCGACGACGTGCACCGGGTGACCGGAGCGGTGCAGGGCGTCGACGAGGGGCTGCAGGAAGCGCCACGACTCGTAGACGCCGGGCACGAGGACGACCGGCAGGCCGTCGCCGCGGGCCGCGCGGTGGTCCTCCGGCAGCGCGCCGCGGCGCAGGCTGCGCACCTGCCAGCGCACCGCGTAGAGCCAGTCGGCGCAGAACCACCACGCGACCGCGGCCGCGGAGTGCTTCCGGGAGGGGCTCACGCCGCCTCGAACGCGGAGATGATCCGGGCGAGCTCCTCGGCGTGCGTGTAGTGGACGCCGTGCCCCCCGCCGGAGGCCTGCGCGGTGGAGGCGCGCGGTGACGTCGCGGCCAGGCGCTCCACCCACGCGCGCGGTGCGACCGGGTCACGGGCACCGCGCAGGACGAGCACGGGCACCGCCACGTGCGGCAGCGCCTCCTCGGTGCGGTGGGCGAGCATGTGCACCAGGGTGTGCAGGTACACCCGGGGTCCGCACGCCAGGTAGGCCCGCACCTCCAGGGCCACGAAGGCGAGCGGCTCGCCGAAGGAGTCGCGCAGCAGCCGCAGGCCCTGGCGCACGGCGCTGCGGGCGCGGTCGTCGGTGGTCGGACCCAGCAGCACGGCCCTCGCCGCGGCGCCGGGGCGGGCGCGCAGCAGCTCGACGACGACCTGGGCGCCGACCGAGTGCCCGACGAGCGTCGCGCCGGTGACGCCGTGCTCGGCCATCACCCCGGCGACGACCTCGCCGTGCTCGGCGAAGGTCAGCGGACGGCGGGGGTGGGCGGAGGCGCCGAACCCGGGCAGGTCCAGGGACAGGACGCGGTGCGTGGTCTCCAGCGCGCGGGTGAGCGGGCGGAAGTAGCGGCTGGAGACGCCGATGCCGTGCACGAGCACCACCCAGGGGGCGCCGTCGGGCCCGCTCCGGTGCACCCGCAGCCGCGGCCGCCGCCCGCGCCCGGTCAGCTGACCGGCCCGGTGAGCTTCTCGCCCGGGCCCTGGCCGGGGGCGTCGGGGAAGGGCGAGGCCTCGCGGAAGGCCAGCTGGAGGGTGCGCAGGCCGTCGCGCAGCGCGCGGGCGTGCTGGTTGCCGAGGTCGGGCGCGGAGGCGGTGACGAGCCCGGCGAGGGCGGTGATGAGCACGCGCGCCTCGCCCAGGTCCAGGTGCCCGGAGCTGTCGGCGTCCTCGGCCAGCCCGCACTTGACCGCGGCGGCGCTCATGAGGTGCACCGCGGCCGTGGTGATCACCTCGACGGCCGCCACGTCGGCGATGTCGCGCGCGGCCGAGGCCGCGGGGTCGGGGGAATCGGCGCTGGGAGGGACGGTGTTCACCCTGGTACGATCTCAGATCGACCGACCGGCGCCGTCCGTCCCCTTCCGGGGGCCGGCCAGCACCGGTGCGCAAAGCGGAGGCCAGCCTCCCACCCGCCGCGGCCCCAGGCCGCCGGGTCCCGGTCACCGCAGCGCCCTCCGGGGCGCTGTGGACGCCCACCCGGGCGCCGTCCGTCGACGGCTCCGGGAGGGCGCCGGGTCTGGCCTGCCTCCGTGACGCGCTCGTCGGCGGAGGCCCTCTCCTCCGGCGGCGGTACCGCACACGCCCGAAGGAGCAGCACATCAGCGAACCGCGCATCAACGACCGGATCCGCGTCCCCGAGGTCCGGCTGGTCGGGCCCAACGGTGAGCAGGTCGGCATCGTGCGCGTCGAGGACGCGCTGCGGCTGGCGCAGGAGGCCGACCTCGACCTGGTCGAGGTGGCCCCGCAGGCCAAGCCGCCCGTCTGCAAGCTCATGGACTTCGGCAAGTTCAAGTACGAGTCGGCGATCAAGGACCGCGAGGCTCGCAAGAACCAGACGAACACCGTCCTGAAGACCGTCCGGCTCCGCCTCAAGATCGACCCGCACGACTACGCCACGAAGATGGGCATGGCCACGAAGTTCCTCGAGGCCGGGGACAAGGTCAAGGTCATGATCATGTTCCGCGGTCGTGAGCAGTCGCGCCCGGAGATGGGCTACCGCCTCCTCCAGCGCTTCGCCGGCGACGTGACCGAGCTCGGCGCGATCGAGTCCAGCCCCCAGCAGGACGGCCGGAACATGGTCATGGTCATCGGGCCGCACAAGCGCAAGGCCGACGTCAAGGCCGAGGCCAAGGCGGCGGAGCAGAAGCGCCGGCGCAGCGGCGAGCAGGCCGCCTCGGCCCCCGCTCCGGAGCCCGAGGTGTCCGAGCGCGCCGAGGTGGCCACGGCCACGCACGCCGCGGCCTCGGCCGCGGTCGAGCAGGCCGCCGACCAGACCGCCCCCGCGCAGGGCTGATCCGCAGGCCGACCGCACGGCTCGTCCGGCGCGCGCGAGCGCGCCAGAAGCACCCTGCGCCAGGAGCGTCCTGGCCAGGGCAGACCGCACCACGGCACGGGCCCCGGCTCGCGCCCACGAGAGGACGAAGGCAGCCATGCCGAAGATGAAGACCCACAGCGGGGCCAAGAAGCGCTTCAAGCTCAGCGGCTCCGGCAAGGTGATGCGCGAGCGCGCCAACCTGCGCCACCTGCTGGAGAGCAAGTCCTCCCGCCGCACCCGCCGGCTGTCGGGGAACGCCGTGGTCGCCCCCGCGGACGCCAAGAAGATCAAGAAGCTGCTCGCGAGCTGATCCGCCGCGGCCGCCCGGCGGGCGGCCGCACCCCCCTGACACCGACGCACCAGATCTGAGGAGCACCACGTGGCACGCGTGAAGAGGGCCGTCAACGCCCAGAAGAAGCGCCGCACGACCCTGGAGCGGGCCAGCGGTTACCGCGGCCAGCGCTCCAGGCTGTACCGCAAGGCCAAGGAGCAGGTCACCCACTCGCTCGTCTACGCCTACCGCGACCGGCGCGCCCGCAAGGGCGACTTCCGCCGCCTGTGGATCCAGCGCATCAACGCTGCGGCCCGCGCCAACGGCATGACCTACAACCGCTTCATCCAGGGCCTCGGGGCCGCTGGGGTGGAGGTCGACCGCCGCATGCTGGCCGAGCTGGCCGTCAACGACGCCGCGGCGTTCACCGTGCTGGTGGAGACCGCTCGCGCCGCCCTGCCGGCGCAGGCCGCCGCGCAGACCGCCGCGGCCTGAGCTCCCCGCTGACCCCGCGCCGGGCGCCTCGGTGAGCGACGTGCTGTCCAACCCCCGCAGCGAGCGGGTGAGGACGGTCCGCCGTCTCGCCGAGCGCCCGGCGCGTCGGCGTTCGGGCACCTTCCTCGCCGAGGGCCCGCAGGCCGTCCGCGAGGCGGTGGCGGCCGCGGCGGAGCGCCCGGGCGCCGTGCGCGAGGTGTACGCGACCGAGGCCGCGGCCGACCGCCACGGCGAGATCGTCGAGGGCGCCCGCGCGCTCGGCGTCGAGGTGCGGCTGTGCGCGGAGGACGTGCTGGCCGCGATGGCCGACACCCGCACCCCCCAGGGCCTGCTGGCGGTGTGCGCGCTGGTCGGCGCCCACCTGGCCGACGTCCTCGACCCCGCTCCGCCGGCGCTGGTGGCCGTGCTGGCCTCGGTGCGCGACCCCGGCAACGCGGGCACGGTGATCCGGGCGGCGGACGCCGCCGGCGCCGGGGCCGTGCTGCTGAGCACCGGCAGCGTCGACGTCCACAACCCCAAGTGCGTGCGCTCCACCGCCGGCAGCCTGTTCCACCTCGACGTCGTCGAGGAGGTCGAGCTGCCGGCGGCGCTCGGGGCGCTGCGGGACGCCGGCCTGGCGGTCCTCGCCGCCGACGGCGACCCGTCCCCGGCCACGGCTGACCTCGACGACCTGCTCGACGACGCCGCCGCGGGCTCCGGCCCGCTGGCCGGGCCGACCGCCTGGGTCTTCGGCAACGAGGCCCACGGCCTGTCCGCCGCCGAGCGCGACCTCGCCGACCTCGTCGTCCGGGTGCCGCTGCACGGCCGCGCGGAGAGCCTGAACCTGGCCACCGCTGCCGCGGTGTGCCTGTACGCCAGCGCCCGTGGGCAGCGCCGCCGTGGATGAGCGCGCCACGCCGGAGCGGGGTCGCGTGCGAGAGCGCGACCGCGCAGTCCACACTGGCCCGGTGCGCGAGGGTGACCCGGTGAGCGAGGCCGTCCTGCCGTGCGGCCCCGAGGCCGCCGGCCGGGCCCGCCGGATCGTCGCCGCGGCCTGCACCCGGGCAGAGCTGGGCGCCGACGCCTGCGACAGCGCCCTGCTGTGCGCGAGCGAGCTCGTGACCAACGCGATCGTCCACGGGCGCAGCGAGGTGCGCCTGGGCGTGAGCGTCGGGGCGCGCCGGCTGCGCGTGGAGGTCGGTGACGACAACTCCCGCCACCCGCACCTGCAGCCGGTGGACGACGGCGCCCTGGACGGGCGCGGCCTGTTCATCGTCGACCTGCTGGCCTCCCGCTGGGGCGTGCGCGACGACGAGCTGGGCAAGGTCGTCTGGTTCGAGCTGGTCGAGCCGGGCAGTGACCGGGCGTGACCCCGGGTGAGCACCGCTGACGGACCCTGAGCCGGGCGCAGTAGTCTCCGCGCTGTGAACGGCGGAGCGGCCCTGCTCGAGGACCTTCCCGACGGAGTCGTCGTGGTGGGTGCAGACGCCCGGGTGGAGGTCGTCAACGCCAGCGCCGAGCGGGCCCTGGGCCGCTCCCGGGCCGACCTGCTGGGCGCCGACGTGCGCACCGCGGTGCCGCTCAAGGACACCACCGGCCGCGACTGGTGGGCCTGCACCGACCCGTGGTCGGGCCTGGCCATCCGCACCGGGCACCGCGAGCGGCTGCTGGTCGCCGGCGGCGGCCGCGAGCTGCTCGTCACCGCGCGCTACGTGCGCCCGGGCCGCGGCGCCCCGGTGAGCCGGGTGGTGCTGCAGCTGCGCGGCACCGAGGCCCGCCGGCGGATGGAGAACGACCACGCCGGCCTCATCTCCACGGTCGCGCACGAGCTGCGCTCCCCGCTGACCTCGGTCAAGGGCTTCACGTCGACGCTGCTGCGCCGGTGGGACCGCTTCAGCGACGACCAGAAGCGGCTGATGCTCCAGACCGTCGAGGCCGACGCCGACCGCGTCACCCGGCTGATCACCGAGCTGCTGGACATCTCCCGCATGGACGCCGGCCGCCTGGAGGTCCGCCGCCAGGTCGTCGACCTGGAGGGGCTGCTGCGCGGGCAGGTGGCCCGGATGGAGGCCACCGGGGAGCCCGCCGACCGCTTCCTCGTCCACGTGCGCGGGCCGCTGCCGGAGGTGTGGGCCGACCCCGACCGCCTGGAGCAGGTGCTGTCCAACCTCGTCGGCAACGCCGTGCGGCACGGCGCCGGGACGGTCGACCTGAGCCTGCACGCCGACCCGGAGGGGGACGGCGTCGTGGTGATGGTCGAGGACGAGGGCGAGGGGATCCCCGAGGAGCACCTCGGGATGGTCTTCACGAAGTTCTGGCGCGGCTCGCGCCGCGGCGGCACGGGCCTGGGCCTGTACGTCGTGCGCGGGCTCGTCGAGGCGCACGGGGGCCGGATCTCGGTCAGCCGCTCCCCGGCCGGTGGCGCGCGGTTCCGCTTCACCCTGCCCGCCGCCGTCCCCGAGGCGATGCGGGACTGAGGCCGCTCGACCGGTGCCGTCCGGGCGCCCGGGCGGGGTCTGGGAGACTGCCGCCGTGTCCGACCCCACGCCCCCCCAGCAGCCCTCGCCGGCCGCTGAGCCCGCGTCCCTGGACGTCGACCGCGCCGTCGACGACGCGCTGGCCGCGCTGGCCGCGGCCGGCTCCCTCGAGGAGCTGAAGGCCGCGCGCCTGGCCCACGCCGGTGACCGCAGCCCCCTGTCCCTGGCCAACCGCCAGATCGCGACCCTGCCGCCGGCCGAGCGCGCCGAGGTCGGCAAGCGGCTCGGGCAGGCCCGCGGACGGGTGCGCGCCGCGCTGGAGGAGCGCACGGCGCAGCTGGAGGCCGAGCGCGACGCCCGCGCCCTCGTGGAGGAGTCCGTCGACGTGACGATGCCGGCGCAGCGGCGTCCGGCCGGCGCCCGCCACCCGCTGTCGGTGCTCCAGGAGCAGGTCGCGGACGTGTTCACCGCGATGGGCTGGGAGATCGCCGAGGGCCCGGAGGTGGAGGCGGAGTGGTTCAACTTCGACGCCCTCAACTTCGGCGCCGACCACCCCGCCCGCCAGATGCAGGACACGTTCTTCGTGGACCCGCCCCAGGCCGGCCTGGTGCTGCGCACCCACACCTCGCCGGTGCAGGCGCGCTCCCTGCTCGAGCGCGGCGTGCCGCTGTACGTGGCGTGCCCGGGACGGGTCTTCCGCACCGACGAGCTCGACGCCACCCACACGCCGGTCTTCCACCAGGTCGAGGGCCTGGCGATCGACGAGGGCCTGACGATGGCGCACCTGCGCGGCGTCCTGGACCACCTCATGACCGCCCTGCTCGGCACCGGGGCCCGCACCCGCCTGCGCCCGTCCTTCTTCCCCTTCACCGAGCCCAGCGCCGAGATGGACGTGTGGTTCGAGCGCCCGGACGGCTCGGGCAGCGGCTGGCTGGAGATCGGCGGCTGCGGGATGGTCAACCCCAACGTGCTGCGGGCGGTCGGCGTCGACCCCGAGCGCTACCAGGGCTTCGCCTTCGGCTGGGGGATCGAGCGGATCCTCCAGATCCGCAACGGCGTCGCTGACATGCACGACATGGTCGAGGGCGACGCGCGCTTCAGCCGCGCCCTGGGAGGAGAGCTCTGATGCGCGTCCCGCTCAGCTGGCTGCGCAGCAGCGTCGACGTCCCCGCAGACGCCACGGGGGAGCAGGTCGCCGCCGCCCTGGTGCGCGTCGGCCTCGAGGAGGAGGGCCTGCACGGCGGTGACGTCACGGGGCCCGTGGTGGTCGCCCGCGTGCTCAGCGCCGAGCCCGAGCCGCAGAAGAACGGCAAGACCATCAACTGGTGCTCGCTCGACACCGGCGAGGGCGAGCCGCGCGGCATCGTCTGCGGCGCGAGCAACTTCGCCGCCGGCGACCTCGTGGTGGCCGCGCTGCCCGGTGCGGTGCTGCCCGGCCCGTTCCCCATCGCGGCGCGCAAGACCTACGGGCACGTCTCCGACGGCATGATCTGCTCCGCCCGCGAGCTGGGGCTGGGCGACGACCACGCCGGGATCATCGTGCTCGAGGAGCTGCTCGGCGCCGGGGCCGGCGGCGCCGCGCCCGGTGACGACGCGCTCGCGCTGCTCGGCCTGGCGGAGGAGGTCGTCGAGGTCAACATCACCCCCGACCGCGGCTACTGCTTCAGCGTCCGCGGCCTGGCCCGCGAGTACGCCCACGGCGCGCGCCTCGACGTCGCGACGGCCTTCCGCGACCCGGCCGCCGTCGAGGTGCCCGAGGCGGACGGCCGCGGCTTCGGCGTCTCCCTCGCCGACGACGCCCCGATCGGCGGGCGGCCCGGCGCCACCCGGGTGGTCACCCGCGTCGTGCGCGGCGTGGACCCGGCGGCGCCCTCGCCGTGGTGGCTGCGGCGCCGGCTCCAGCAGGCGGGGATGCGCCCGATCTCCCTGGCCGTCGACGTCACCAACCACGTCATGCTCGAGACCGGGCAGCCCCTGCACGCCTACGACCTGGCCGCCCTCGACGCCGCGCTGACGGTGCGCCGGGCCCGCGCGGGGGAGCGGCTGACGACGCTGGACGGCGTCGAGCGCGCCCTGCACCCCGAGGACCTGCTCATCGCCGACGGGCCGGGCGGCGCCCGCCCGATCGGGCTGGCCGGGGTCATGGGCGGGGCGGCCACCGAGGTCGGGGCCACCACCCGCGACGTCGTCATCGAGTCCGCGCGCTTCGACCCGGTCTCGATCGCCCGCACCGCGCGCCGCCACAAGCTGCCCAGCGAGGCCAGCCGCCGGTTCGAGCGGGCCGTGGACCCCGAGCTGCAGGCCGCGGCCGCCGAGCTGGCCGTGCGCCTGCTCGTCGAGCACGGCGGCGGCACCGCCGACCCGGGGGTGACCGACGCCCGCGCCGAGGGGAGCGGCACCGCCGCTGCCGCCCTGCGCCTGCCCGTCGACCTGCCCGCCCGCGTGGTCGGCCTCGACCTGCCGGTCGAGACGACGACGGCCCTGCTGGAGCAGATCGGCTGCTCCGTGCACGCCGACGTCGACCCCGAGGGCGGCGAGGGCGGCGCGCTCGTCGTCACCCCGCCGTCGTGGCGCCCGGACCTCGTCCAGCCCGTCGACCTCGTCGAGGAGGTGGCCCGCCTCCACGGGTACGAGCACATCCCCTCGGTGCTGCCGCGGGCCGGCTCGGGGCGCGGCCTGACCCGCGAGCAGCGGGGCCGGCGCCTGGTCTCGCGCGCGCTGGCCGCCGACGGGCTCGTGGAGGTGCTCAGCTACCCCTTCGTCGGGCCCGAGCGGGCCGACCAGCTCGGCCTGCCCGCCGACGACGACCGCCGCCGCGCGCTGCGCGTGGCCAACCCGCTCTCCGACGAGCAGCCCCTGCTGCGCACGAGCCTGCTCGCCAGCCTCGTGGACGTGCTGCGGCGCAACACCAGCCGCGGCGCGAGCGACGTGGCGCTGTTCGAGGTCGGTCGGGTCACCCGGCCGGTCGACGGCGCCCCGGCGGCTCCCGTCCTCGGGGTGGAGCGGCGTCCCACCGACGCCGAGCTGGCGGCGCTCGAGGCCGCGGTGCCGCCCCAGCCGGTGCGCCTCGCCGGCCTGCTGGCCGGGCGCAGGGAGCCCGCCGGCTGGTGGGGCCCGGGCCGGGCCGCCGACCACACCGACGCGATCGCCGCCGCCCAGCGCGCGGCGCAGGTGCTCGGGGTGGAGCTGGCGGTGCGCTCCGACGTCCACGCCCCCTGGCACCCGGGGCGGTGCGCGGCGCTGTCCCTGGCCGACGGCACCCTGGTCGGGCACGCCGGCGAGCTGCACCCGGCGGTCGTCGCGGCGCTGGACCTGCCCGCGCGCACGGTGGCGTTCGAGCTCGACCTCGACGTGCTCGTCGCGGCCGCTCCCGACGTCGTCGCGGCGCCGCGGCTGTCCTCCTTCCCGCTGGCCAAGGAGGACCTGGCCCTCGTCGTCGACGCCGCGGTGCCGGCGGAGGACGTCCGCCGGGCGCTGCTCGCGGGACTGGTGGAGGCCGGGCACGGCGACCTCGTCGAGGACGTCCACCTCTTCGACGTCTACACCGGCGCCCAGGTGCCCGAGGGGTCGCGCTCGCTGGCCTTCGCCCTGCGCCTGCGCGCGCCCGACCGAACGCTCACGGCCGCCGACACCGCGGCGGTGCGCGACGCCGCCCTGGCCGAGGCGAACCGCCGCACCGGGGCCGTCCTGCGCAGCTGACGGCCCGACGCCGTCACCAGGGGCCGAGCGCCGGCCGCAGCACCTCCCAGGCCCACGCGCCGAGCGTGGTCGGGGTCGTCGTGAGGGCGCTGCGGGGCTGCTCGGGCGTGAAGCCGTCGCGCAGCCCGACGGACATGCCGACGACCGCCTCGACGACCGCCGGCGCCAGGCCCGCCCCGGCCAGCTCGCCGCGCACGACGTCGTCGGGCACCTGCTCCACGCGCACCGGGCGCCCGCACGCCTCGGCGACGGTCGCGGCGGCCTGCTCCCAGGTCAGGTCGACCGGTCCGTGGACGGCCTGCACGACCCGGCCCGACCAGTGCGGGCTCAGCAGCCGCGCGACGGCGACCTCGGCGACGTCGCGGGGGGCGACCCACGGCACAGGCCGGTCGACCGGCAAGAGGACGCGGAGGAGCCCGGCCCGCAGGGCGTCGAGCTCGTGCAGGAGGTTGGTGGAGAAGTACCCGCAGCGCAGGTGCACGACGTCGGCGCCGGTGGCGTCCAGCGCCTCCTCGGTGCGGGCGAGGCCATCGATCTCCCCGGCCCCCGACCGCAGCTCGGCGCCCACGCTGCTCTGGAGGACGACCCGGCGGATCCCGTTGCCGACCACGGCGCTCGCCGCGGCCTCGGCCGCGCGGGCGTGCTCGCCGACGGGGTCGGCGTCCCAGCTCGTCGGGCTGACCCAGTGCAGCGCGTCGACGCCGCGGGTGGCGGCGAGCACGGACCCCGCGTCGCGCTGGTCGACGACGACGGCGTCGACCCGGCCGGCGACCGCGGGGTCGAGCCGGGCCGGGTCGCGCAGCAGGACGCGCGGGCGCACGCCGGCGCGGACCAGCCCGGCGACGACGTGGCGACCGACGCTGCCGGTGGGGGTGGTGACGGCGATGACCACGACGGCTCCTCGTCTCGGCTCCTGCGGACGAGGACGACGCTAGGAGCGGTTGCGGTCACCTCCTGGCCGTGATCCGCGGCAGTCTGGGACGGTGGCGGCCTACGACCTCAAGCGGGAGCACCGGCAGCTCTACGCGCCCAGAGCGGGGACCTTCGAGCTCGTGGACGTCCCACCGCTGGACTTCCTCGTGGCCGACGGGCGGGGGGATCCGAACACCTCGACCGCCTACCGCGAGGTCGTCGAGGCGCTCTACGCGGCGTCGTACGCCGTGCGCGCCGTGGCGAGGGCGAGGCTGGGGAGGGTGCACGTGGTCGGGCCGCTGGAGGGGCTGTGGTCCGCCGACGACCTGGACGCCTTCCGCACCCGCGACAAGAGCGCCTGGAACTGGACGATGATGATCGCGCAGCCCGAGTGGATCACCGCCGAGCTCGTCGCGGAGGCGGTGGCGGCGGCCCGCAGGAAGCGCCTCCCGGCGCTGGAGCGGGTCCGGTTCGAGCGGTTCGCCGAGGGCCGCAGCGCACAGGTCCTCCACGTGGGCCCCTACGACGACGAGGGGCCCGTGCTCGAGCGCCTGCACCGGGAGTTCCTGCCGGCGCACGGGCTCCGCCCCACCGGCCGCCACCACGAGGTCTACCTCTCCGACGCCCGCAGGACCGAGCCCGCGAAGCTGAGGACGGTCCTGCGCCAGCCCGTCGCCCGGTGACCGGAGCCCGGACGCAGGTCGCTGCCTCCGACGACGGCCTCCAGGCCCGTGCGAGCGCGGGTCGCCGGGTGGCCGGTCACCGCCTCCGGCGTCGGGTCGGTCACGGCGGACTCCGGGGAACCAGTGGCTCGACGCCGGGCCAGCAGGGACGCCTGGGCCTCGGGAGGGCGGCCTGCGGGCTGAGGCGCACCGGTGGGCGTTGGGGCCGTGGGGGAGACCTTCGTGACCTGGGACGCGCCAGGTCGGTGGCATGAGCACTGGGACGGCGCGGCGGCCGCGGTGGGCATTCCCACCTCGGTCCTGTCGCCGCTGCGCTCGGTGGAGCACCGCCCCGGGGGCTGCAGCGCATCCTCGACGGGGACGTCCCGCCGACACGATCGTCGTCAGCCGACGATCGCTCACTGAGACGGCTGATCACCGCTCATCGCCCTCGCAGCGGTTGATGGACCGTGCCGTACCGCCACCGCGGCGGCCGTGCCCTCCTGGCTCAGGAGTGGGCGACCACCGCGGCGGCGTCTTCAGTCGAGTCCGCATCGCTCGAGTGAGCGTGTCGGGTGGGAAGGAACCAGGCGGAGCTCGCAGCCGTCGCTCGGACCTAACGTGCGTCCAGCGTGGACGGACGTGGTTCCTGCGCGAAGCCGAGCCGGAAGGTGACGAGGCACACCGCGAGGACGACTGCGCCCGCGACGGGGATGAGGCTCGCGCCCGCCAGACCCGCTGCCGCGGTCGCGACGACCGGTGCGATGGCGATCCCGAGGTACTGGGCACTGGTGAACCACGACAGCGTGAGCCCCGCTGTGGCGCGGTCGATGGTCGCCAGTCGCTGTTGGACCGGGATGGTCGCACCGAGAGCCGTGCCGCCCCAGAAGGCGAACAGGACGACCTCCACCCAGAAGGTGCCGCCGACGAGGGTGATCAGCACGAGGATCACGATCTGCGCGACCACCAGCACGGAGAAGGCTCCCCGGGCGGAGAAGCGATCGGTGATCGGGCCGGCGGCTACGTTGCCGATGACCGAACCGACGCCGAAGGCGAGGAGCAGCAGCGCCAGGAGACCGCCCGACCCGTCGGTGGCGTCTTCGGTGACCGAGGCGCTGAAGAGGTACACGATGTTGAAGCCGAGGATGAGGAGCAGCGTCGACACGAGCCCGAGGCTCACCCGCGCGTCCCTCAGCGGGCGCAGCCTCTGCCGGACGGAGGCCACCGGGGGGATGGGAACGCCGCGGACGACGACGGCGACCGTGACGGCGAGCAGCACCGCGAGGCCGGCGATGATGAACAGCGGGGTGCGCCATCCGTACGCTGCCGCGAGGGCAGTGCCCGCGGGAGCGCCGACGGCGGTCGCGAGGCTGAATCCGAGGGTGATGACGGCGATGGCGGTCGCCACCTGACGGGGAGGCAGGAGCGCGGGCCCGGCGGCGGTCGACGTCGGCACGAGGACCGCCCCTCCCAGCGCGCCGACGGCACGACCGATGACGAACACCTCGATGGTCGACGTCGTCGCGGTGATGAGGATCCCGACCGCCATCAGGGTCAGCCCCGAGACGATGAGGGCCGTGCGCGAGACCCTGCCGAGCAGGATCGACGCTGCGGGAGCGGCGACGGCGATGACCAGGGCGTAGATCGTCACGGAGTACCCGACCGCCGCTCGGGTCGTGCCGAACGCGTCGGCCAGCTGCGGGAGCAGCCCGGCGATCACGAAGGCGTTCGTACCCGTCAAGAACAGTCCTGCAGCAAGGAGGCTCAGCTGGACGTACGTCCGCCGGCCCACGGGTGGAGCGTCTGTGGTGTCCATCGATGTGCTCTTCTCAAGAGGCCGTCGTGCGGCGCACGGGGAGGCGCGGCGTGGTCGGGAGGTGCGGGTGTCGCGCTCTGTGGCGCGGCGGCGGTATCAGCCGGGGAGCAGGCTCTGCTCACCGCCGTGGGCGCCCACGATCGTGCCGTTGACGAAGCTGCTGGCCGATCGGACGAGGAACAGCACGACCTCGGCGACCTCGGCCGGGGTCTCCGATGCGTCCTCGTGCCGTCGTGTTGGCCATGGCGTCCCCGGTGGCCGCGAGCATCGATTCCGTCCCGGGGGTGCGCACGGACCCGGAGGCGACACCGTTCAGGCGGATGCTGGCGGCTCCGAGCTCCGTCGCCCAGCAGCGCGTGAAGAGCTCCAGAGCCGCCTTGGACGCGCCATGAGCGGCACCGACGGGCGCGACCGTCGTGGCCGCGGTCGAGCTGATGCTCACGATCGTCCCCGCGCCCTCTTCGAGCGTGTGCGGGACGACAGCCGCGACGAGCTGGAACGGCGCGTGCGTGTTCACCGCGAAGTGCCGGTCGACGCTCTCTGCGGTGGTGTCGAGAGTGGGCGTGAGCTCGTAGATCCCGGCGTTGTTCACGAGGATGTGGACCGAGCCGGCCTCGTGCGCCAGCCGCTCGACGTCCTGGACGTCACCGAGGTCGGCCGCGACGAACCGCGCACTGCCTCGGGCAGCACTGATCGCGTCGACGAGCTCCGCTCCGCGCCGGGGGTGCGGCCGTGCGCGACGACATCGGCGCCGTGCTGTGCGCGCAGCTCCGCGACCGCTCGACCTATACCTGCGGTGGCTCCGGTGACGAGAACCGTCTTCCCCGCGAGACCAGGCATGCTGCTTTTTCTGGGTGACATGACCCAATCATCACACACAGATTGGGTCGAGCCACCCAGACCTGCCGAGTCGCGGCCCCTTGACCGCGACGGCGACGTGAGCGAGGGCGCTGGGACGCCGAGGACAGGCAGGGCGGCCCGCCAGGCCGCTGCGGCGTGGTCAGGCGGTGAAGGACTCGACGTAGCGGAGCGCAGCGTTCATCGATGCCCGCATGGGTGTCGTGGTCTGCATGGTCTGCGCCAGGAGGGTGCCCCCTTGGAGGGCGGTGAGCAGTGCCATCGACAGCTCGTCGAGGTCGGCCTCCGGACGCAGGTCGCCCCGATCGCGCATGGCCTTCAGGCCGTCGAGCAGCAGGGTCTGCAAGCGGACGAAGGCGCTGCAGAGCTCGTCTCGGGTCTGCTCGTCGCCAGGACTGGTCGAGCCTGCGAGCATCGCCAACGTGCAGGCGCCGTACCCGCTGCCGTGGACGAGGTTCTCGACCGCGGCGTCGGCCCAGGCTCGGAGAGCCTCGATGCTGTCGAGCGGGCCCAGCATCGGGTGCCCGACGATCGCCTCTGGCGTGGACTGGTGAGTGATGACCGCCCTGACGAGGGCCTGCTTGCTGCCGAAGTAGTGGGACAGCTGAGATCCGCTGACGCCCGCACTCCTGCGCACGTCGTCGGCGCTGGTGCCGGCCACGCCGTGCTGACCGATGAGCGTCGCAGCCGCCTCGATGATGTGCTCTTTGGTGGCTTGTCCCTTCCGGGTGATCACGCACTCAGGCTAGCTCACTGGGTCGCCCCGCCCACCCGCACCTCGAGTCCGCCAGAGCGCGAGGCGGGGCTGAGGCGAGACCGTCCACCTCGTAGCCGACGTCCCGGCCCAGCAGGAGCGGTAGCCGCTGCGCCAGCTGCTGGGCGACGACCACTGGCACCCCTGGCAGCGGCAGCGCGGGCTCGTCGAAGAGCAGCAGCTGCGGCTCGACCTTGCGCGTGAAGGTGCGCACCGCCCGTACCTGTGCCCAGCTCACCGTCCGGTCGGGACGACCCGCCACCAGCACGCTCACGCCGCCCGCGCCGATGTCCGTGCTCGGGGGCGGTCACGACCCGAGGAGGTGTGCTGGCAGCTCCTCAGACGGGCTGTCGGCTCACAGCGACAGGACCAGGCGCTGCCCCACAGGAGATCCCGGCGCAGGACGGCGGTGGTGTCATGGACAGGCCCTTGACCCAGACGTGGTGAGCCTCTCGGAGGCCGGTGCGCCGATCCGTTCCTGACTGCTGGGCGGAGCCGAGCGCCTCGGCGAGAGGGCTCGCGTCGAGGCGCTCGGTCGTGGTTCAGGTGAAGCAGATCGGGGGAGCTGGGGGGAGGACCAGGTCAGGGCTGCTCGACGTCCGAGAACAAGCCGATGAACGGCGTCCCGGTCGCGATGAGCCCGCCGAACAGCTCACCGGCTTGGGGTGTGCTCGTCGCGGCGGAGGCGTCGTCGTAGCTGTCGAAGTACAGGTCCAGGGTGCGGTGAGCCGGAGTCGGGGTGCCGTCCTCCTTGGGCCAGACCTTGGCCGACTCGGCTCTTCGCAGCTTGGGGAGCTGCTTCGCGATGTTGAGCAGGGGCTGGTAGGCCCGCTCGAACTCCTGGGGATCAGCGGGGTTGTTGATGACCAGGGTGATCTTCGTCGTCATGGCGTTGTCCTTCTTCGCGGTGTGCGCTGGATCTGGCGGTGGGTCAGGTGCGGCTCTGCTCGGTGCCGCGCCGTCGTTCGGGGCGGGTGCGAGGTGCCGCTCCGGCGGTCAGTGAGGTTCTGGCCTGCCTGCGGCTTCCAGGAGGCGGAGCCAGATCTCACTGACGGTGGGGTAGGCGGGGACGGCGTGCCAGAGACGGTCGAGGGGGACCTCGCCGGCGATGGCGATGGTGGCGGCGTGGACGAGCTCGGTGACGTCGGGTCCGACCGCCGTGAACCCGACGACGGTGTTCTTGCGCTCGTCGATGACGAGGCTGGCGCGCCCGGTGTAGCCGTCGGCGTAGAGGGCCGCGCCGGCGACGGCGCCGAGGTCGTACTCCACGGTCCGCACCTGGAGGCCCGCAGCTCGCGCGGCTGTGGCGGTGAGACCGGCGGCGGCGATCTCGGGATCGGTGAAGATGACCTGCGGCACTGCTCGCTCGTCCGCGGTGGCGGCGTGCCGGCCCCAGGGGGCGAGGTCGAGGGGCTCGCCCGTGGCGCGGGCGACGAGTGCGTCGCCGAGGGCGCGTGCCTGGTACTTGCCCTGGTGGGTCAGCAGCACCCGGCGGTTGACGTCCCCAGCCGCGTACAGCCACGCCCCACCGGAGGGGTCGCCGACCGGTTGACCGTCGGGGCCGACGACCCGCAGGGCCTCGTCGACGGTCAGCCATCTCCCGTCGGTGAGGCCGACCTGGTCCAGGCCGAGGTCGGCGGTGTTGGGGCGACGGCCGGTCGCGACCAGGACCTCGTCCGCGTCGACGGTGTCGCCGTCGGCCAGATCGACGTGCACGGTCTTCTGCCCGTCGCGCGTGACCGCGGTAGGACTCGCTCCGAGCAGGACCTGCACGCCGCCCTCGCGAAGGGACGCGGTGACGTGCTCGGCGGCGTACGGCTCGACGTTGGGCAGCACCCCGTCCCGGGCGATGAGGGTGACGGCTGCGCCCAGGGCGCTGTAGGCGGTGGCCATCTCGGCGCCGACGACCCCAGCACCGATGATCGCGAGCCGTCGAGGGATCGCCTTCGCTTCCACGGCTTCCCGGCTGGTCCAAGGGCGTGCATCAGCGAGTCCGGGGATGGGGGGCAGGGCGGCGCTGCTGCCGGTGGCGATGACCACCGCGTGGCGTGCGGTGAGGGTGGTCACCTTCCCGTCCGGTGCGGTGACGGACACGGTGCGGGGTGCCGTGAGGCGTCCGTGTCCGCGGACGAGGCCGATGCCGGCGGAGTCGAGCCAGCCGACCTGTCCGTCGTCCTGCCAGTTGGAGGCGAACTGGTCGCGACGGGCCAGGACGGCAGTGACATCGAGCTGGCCGGTGATGGCAGCGGCGGCGCCTGGCACCTGTCGTGCGGCGCGCAGGGCAGCGATGGGGCGGAGGAGGGCCTTGGTGGGCATGCAGGCCCAGTAGGAGCACTCGCCGCCGACGAGCTCGCGCTCGATGATCGCCACGCTGAGGCCGCCCTGCACGGCGCGGTCGGCGACGTTCTCCCCGACCGGGCCGGCGCCGATGACCACGACGTCGAAAGTGGTGGCGGTCGTCCGCGTGCCGGTCATCGGGCTGCCTCTGCGGTGCGGTGCAACCGCAGGGCAGAGATGAGGAAGAAGATGCCACCGAGGGTCGCGTACCCGGCGACGGAGCCGAGCGATGCCGAGGACGTGCCGGCCTGGGTGATGAAGGAGCCGCCGGCGAGGACGGAGATGCCGCCGCTGAGGATCTGCGCCCACTGGCCACCCAGCCGACGACGGCTGGTTGCCACGATGAGCTGCACGATCCCGGCGGTGATCGCCCACGCGCCCCACACGCGCAAGACGGCCGCGAGGTCGGAGCTGACGGCGATGGCGAGACCCACGGCGGCGAGCAGGCTGAGCGCCATGTTGACGTAGAGGGCGGCGGGCCGTGACGCCCTGGCGGAGCGAAGGTCGACGACGGCCGCGCCGACGTCGACCAGCGGGTAGAGCACCAGCAGGACGACGGTGAGGGCGCTGAGGTCGCTGATCGAGTTCAGGGACGAGGCGGTCACCACGAGCAGGACCGCCCAGATGATCGCGAAGGCGAACCGGGCGAAGTAGACGTTGCCCATCACGGGGGCGATCGGGGCGGGTGTTCCTGTGGGCAGAGTGCCGGTGGCGGTGGTCATGAGGGTCTCTCTCGATGTTCGGGAAGGTGCCGGAGCTGTGGTCAGGGGAGGAACCATAGGTAGACTGACTAGTCACTCTACCTATGGGGAACGTAGCGCCCCAGGTCCTCGTCCACAAGGGGGAAGACGAAGGAGATCCGTATGCTCACGACCGTGACCAGCCCCGTCCGCGACCGCCTCGTCCAAGCGGCGACCGAGCTCTTCTACGCACAGGGGCTGCGTGCCGTCAGCGTCGACAAGGTCATCGACCGCGCCAGCACGACGAAGGTGACCTTCTACCGCCACTTCAAGAGCAAGGACGACCTCGTCGTCGACTACCTCGAGCACGCCGCCGCACAGGAGCGCGCCAGCATCGAGGCGGCCATCGCCCGCGGTGATGGCGACGTCCAGGAGGTCCTGCGCCTCATGTCCGAGCAGCTCGGAGGGATGGCGTGCAGCCCTGGCTTCCGCGGGTGCGCCTTCATCAACGCCGCCGCCGAGTACCCCGATCCCGACAGCCCGATCCGTGCAGTCGTCGACGCGCACCGGGACTGGTACAAGGCGACGTTCCAGCGGCTGATCGCCCCCTTGGGGCTGCCCGACCCCGCAGCCTCAGCAGAGGACCTGATGCTGCTCCGGGACGGCGCCATGGTCGCCGGCTACCTCGACCACTCCTCAGCCGTCGCCGGCTCCTTCCTCCGCAGCAGCCAGGCGGTCGTCGGCCTCAGCGCCGTCCCGGCACCGTGAGTCGGGCATCCGACTGCAGCACGGCGGTGTGCTCCCTCACGGACAAGAGCTGGTGACTCGAAGCACCTGGGCATCGACTGCTCGAGCACGAAGCAGCGCCAGTCGGTCATGGGTATGACGCCGTCCCACTGACGATGGCTCTGCGGGACTGCCACCTGCTCCTGCACGTGACCGTGCTGGAGACCGTCATGGAGGGCGGGTCGCCGTCCAGCCGGTCCTCAGCTGCTCAGGGCCGCCGCGACGGCGAGGGCGAGGATGCCCGCGATAGGGGCGAGGACGACGACCGCGGGCAGCCAGCGCGGCACCGGCGCCAGGTCCACCCCGGTCCGGGGGTCGAGCACGGCGTCGTTGTCGCGCCAGACAGCCCGCAGGCCCTGTGCACCCCACGTCAGGACCACCGCGGCGCTGGCCACGGCCACGGCCAGCGCCGGGAGCCCGAGAACGTGGTCCCCGCCTCCGGCGAGCGTGGCGATGGAGTGGAGCAAGAGGTACCCGCTGACCCCGCCGGCGAGCAGTCCCCCGAGCAGCGAACGCCACTCGACCGCGCGCAGCACCCCCCATGTGGCACCGCGCGGCGCGGCGTCGACGGCCTCGGCGATCTGCTCGGCGTACTCGCGCGGGTCACCGAAGGCCTCGCGGGGGTCCTCCCCGGTCTCGCCGACGTGGCTGTCGACCTCTGCGAGCACCTCCCCGATGCGGGGTCCGGGCACCTCTCGCATGCGCAGCGCGAACAGCAGGTCGCCGCGGTAGGCCTCGTGCGCGCTCGTCATCGCGTGCTTCATCTGGACTCCTCTGTGGTGGTGGGGAGGGGCAGCAGGCCCGCGGCCCGCCGGGTGAAGACGTGCCACTGCTCGGAGCGCTCGGCCAGCGCCAGCTGGCCGGCGGGCGTCAGGGTGAAGAACTTGCGGCCAGGCCCGCCCTCGCCGGCGCTCCAGGCCGAGGAGAGCAGCCCCTCGGCCTCCAGCCGGGTGAGGATCGGGTACAGGGTCCCGCCCTTGACGACCCCGTCGTTGTGGAGCTGCGCTGGCGAGCAGTCCGAGGGCCGATGAGGCCGCGGGCTGCGGAGCGGACTCCTCTACTGCGGGCGCAGTAGGCGCGATGCCCGCAGCGGGACGACGTCGAGACGGGCGCTCCTCGGGAGGCTGTACGCACCCGCCCCTCCTCCGGAAGGTCCCACCATGTCCTCCCTAGCTCGCTTCTCCTTCAGGCGGCGATCCGTCGTCCTGTGGGCCTGGCTCGTCCTCCTCCTGGGCCTGGCCGGTGCCGTGGTCGGTCTGGGCACGAACTTCAGAACCGCTGCGGAGCTGCCTGACAGCGAGTCGTCCACGGCCTACGCGCTGCTGGCCGAAGCCGGCGGCGGCTCGGGTTCCGGCGCACAGGACGGCAAGATCGTCTGGCAGACGCAGGGCGTCGCGGTGGACGACCCGGGCGTGCGCAGCGAAGTCACGGCGATGCTCGACACCATCGCGCAGGAGCCGGGCGTCGAGGCCGTGGTCAGCCCCTACACCGAGCAGGGCGCAACGCAGCTGAACGCGCAGGAGAGCACGGCCTACGCGAGCGTCAGCGTCACCGACGACGCTGACCCGGAGGCCATCCGGGCGCTGGCGGAGGAGCTGGACGGCTCCACCTACGACGTGGCGCTCGGCGGCTCGGCCTTCACCGAGGCCCCTGCCGCCTCCCACGGCACCGAGGCGGTCGGCATCGTGGCGGCGTTCATCATCCTGCTGCTGGTGTTCCGGTCCAAGTGGGCGGCGTTCCTCCCGATCATCACGGGTCTGGTGGGTGTGGGCACCTCCGTGCTCGCGGTCCTGCTCCTGACCCACGTCGTGACCCTGGACATCACCTCTCTGACCATGGCGGCGCTGATCGGGTTGGGCGTGGGCATCGACTACGCCCTGTTCATCGTCAACCGCCACCGCAAGGCCCTGATGGCCGGCGCCTCCGTCCAGGACGCCATCGTCCAGGCGGTCAACACCTCCGGGCGCGCAGTGGTCTTCGCCGGGCTGACCGTGATCATCGCCCTGCTGGGCATGTTCGTCGTCGGCTTCGGCGTCCTGACCGGGATGGGGCAGGCCGCGGCCGTGGCCGTGCTGTTCACCGTGGCCGCCGCCCTGACCCTGCTGCCTGCCCTGCTGGGCATGCTCGGGCACAAGGTGCTGTCCAAGAAGCAGCGCGCGGCCCTGGCCTCCGGCGTCCTCTCGCAGGAGCCGCAGCGCGCAGCGGTCTGGACCCGCTGGGCCGGCCTGCTCCAGCGGCTGCCGGCTCCCATGGCCGCCTTCGCCCTGATCGTGCTCCTGGCCCTCGCGGCCCCGGCCACGATGATGCGCGTGGGCAACGCCGACGCCTCCAGCGACCCGGCCGGCTCCCCGGGCCGCCAGTACGTGGACCTGATGGCCCCGGCGTTCGGGGAGGGCGTCGACGCCCCCCTCGTGCTCGCGGCCCGCACTCCCGACGCGGCTGCCCAGCAGGCCTTCACCGACCTGACCGAGGACCTGTCGGGCGTCGCGAACGTCGCCGCCGTGCAGGCCGCGCCCGTGCAGCCGGGTCAGACCATCTCCGTGGCCACGGTCGTCCCCACCACCAGCGCCCAGGCCGAGGAGACCTCCGACCTCGTGACTGAGCTGCGCGAAGACGTCATCCCCGCCGCCTCCGAGGGCAGCGCCCTGCAGGTCTACGTCACCGGGGAGACGGCGACGAACGCTGACATCTCCGACGCCCTGCTGGGCAAGCTGCCCGTCTACCTCGGGCTGGTCGCGGTCCTCGGGTTCCTGCTGCTGGTCGTCGCCTTCCGCAGCATCATCGTTCCGCTCGTCGGTGCGCTGACCAACCTGCTGACCCTGGCGGTCGGCCTGGGCGCCATCACCGCGATCTTCCAGATGGGGTTCGGGAGCGAGCTGCTGGGCGTCGGGTCCGGCGCCCCGGTGATGTACATCGTCCCGATCATCATCGTCGGCGTGATGTTCGGGCTGTCCATGGACTACCAGGTCTTCTTGGTCAGCCGCATGCACGAGGAGTGGGTCCACACCAGGGACAACACCCGATCCGTGCGGGTGGGGGTCGCTGAGACCGGGCGCGTCATCGCCACCGCCGCACTGATCATGCTCAGCGTGTTCGCCTCCTTCGGGTTCAGCGGGGAGCGGATCGTCTCCGCGATCGGCATCGGCCTGGCGATCGCGGTGGTCATGGACGCCTTCGTCGTCCGCCTCACTCTGGTGCCGGCGCTGATGAAGCTCATCGGAGAGCGCAACTGGTCCTACCCGGGCTGGGCCGACCGCATCACCCCGCACGTGTCCGTCGAGGGTGGACCGGTCGACGCGGGCACGGCGACCGAGCCCGAGGCACCTGCCCTGGCCGGCGCTGGGTCGGCGAGGTAGCAAGACCCACAGCACCACGTTGCTCCTGTGGCGCACCTCGCCGAAGGCGGGGTGCGCCACAGGAGCAGCAGCCGCCGACGACGAGAACGACGAGATGTCCGAGAAGGGCGCGATATGGCTGAAGGAGCGCTGGTGAACGGGCTGCTCGGGGGAGTGCCCTCCTGGGCACCGTGGAACCACCTCGACACGCCGATGGGCAGGATGAGCGCCATGGATGGTCGCGTCGACGCTGAGCGCGAGATCGCGCACCCGGCGTGGCTGCCGTCACCGGCGCTGCTGGAGCGGACGACCACCGTCGTGATCGCGGGGGCGCTGATCACCGGTGTTGCTGCGGAGCCGGATCCTCCTTCGTGGGGGTACCTCGCCTTCGCGGTGGGCGCTGTGGGCGCGTTCATGGCCCGCAGGCGCTGGCTCGTGGGGCTGGTCCTGGTGGCGGTCGCGCCGCTGCTGGCTGTCAGGCTGGGATCCGAGCCCGTGGCGCTGTGGAGCATCGCCACCTTCGTGGCGTTCCTGCTGGCGCTGCGGGGCAGGCCGGCGGTCCTGACGGCCAGCGTCGTGGCGGTCGCCAACTTCACCGCTCAGTGGCTGACCATCAACACGTACGACCTCCCATCGCTGGTCACCCCGGGGATCGCAGCGCTGACCGCACTGGTCGCGGCGGCCGTGGGCAGCGCCGTGCGGGCGAACTGGCAGTACTGGAGCGCCCTGCAGGCGCGCGCGCATGACGCGGTCACCGGTCGCGAGCTGGTGGTGCGCCAGAGCATCGCCGAGGAGCGCCTGCGCATCGCCCGCGACCTGCACGACAGCGTCGGTCACGCCGTGGCCGTGGTGAGCATGCGTCTGGGCGCCGCGGAGGTCCAGCTACCGGCGGAAGCTGAGGGGGCACGCGCGGAGCTCGCTGATGCCCGCACCGGCGTCCAGGACATCCTGCGCGAGATGCAGCAGATCCTGCAGGTCCTGCGCGTCGGTGACGAGGGCCAGGTGCTGACGCCCACACCCGAGGGCAGCCGGGTCCCCGCCCTCGTCGCGGACTTCAGGTCAGCGGGCCTCACCGTCGTCGCGGACCTGAGCGACATGGCTCGGCCCCTGCCGGCTCACATCGGCTCCGCCACCTACCGCATCGTCCAGGAGGCACTGACGAACGCGCACAAGCACGGCACAGGCGCCGTCCACCTGCGCGTCGCCGTGGACGGCGACGTCGTGCGCATCGACGTGGAGAACCACGTCGCGCAGGCGCCGGTGACGAGTTCCCCGGCAGCGGCCGACCGCCCCCTGAGCAGGCCGGCTGGTGGCCAGGGGCTCGTGGGCATGCGCGAACGCGCTGCGGCCACAGGTGGCCGGCTCATCGCAGGATCGCAGGGACCGGTGTTCGCGGTGCGGGCCGAGCTGCCCATCGACGGTGGAGGTGCCCGATGATCAACGTCATGATCGTCGACGACCAGGAGATGATCCGCGTGGGCCTCCGCACGATCATCGGCGCTCATCCCGAGCTCAGCGTGGTGGCCGTCGCCGGCGACGGGCTGGAGGCGGTGCACCTGGTCCAGTCCACCGCGGTCGACGTCGTGCTCATGGACATCCGGATGCCAGGCATCGACGGCGTCGAGGCGACCAGGCGCATCCGGGCGACGAGGTCCGCCGCGCAGGTGCGCATCTGCGTCCTGACGACCTTCGACCACGACGAGAACGTCCTGCGCGCCCTGAAGGCTGGCGCCGACGGGTTCCTGAGCAAGGGCGCCGGACCCGCGGAGCTCACCGACGGCATCATCGCCCTCGCCCGCGGGGGCAGCGCCCTGTCGCCCACGGCGATGAGCGCGGTCGTGACGCACGTCGCGGAGGACACGGCCGTGCCCCAGGACCCGGACGCCGTCGCGCTGTTCTCCGCCCTCACCAGCCGGGAGCGGGAAGTGGTGGAGGCCATCGTCACGGGGCTGGACAACCAGCAGATCGCCGCACGGATGTTCGTCTCACCCTTCACCGTCAAGACGCACGCGAACCGGGCCATGACCAAGGTCGGAGCGCGTGACCGCGCCCAGCTCGTGACCCTGGCAGTGCGCGCGGGCATGCGCCCCTGACCAGCGTCAGGCGCAGCAGGCGCCTCCGGGGTCCTCGGCCGGCCACTCCAGCGGCCTCGCCTGGCCGAGGGAGAGCTATGCCTCCGGTGTCGGCGCAGCCGGGTCGTCCCAGCTGCGGCCGGCGGCCGCTGCCAGGTGCCGCAGCCGGTGCAGGACGAGACGGGGCCCGGACGACCACCCTGCGGCCGCGGCGGTGTCGATCCGCACGTCCCCCTCAGCCAGGGCGCGGCGCACCTGGCGCACCAGCAGCCCGAGTGCAGGACCGGAGGGGTCCAAGGGCACGGTGATCGTCGTGGCAGCGGGGCGCTGGCGGCGCATCGAAGCCCTGGACCCAGTCGGCGAAGGCGACGTCGCATGCCCCGCGCCGACCTCGACCAGGAGCCAGCGCGCCTGGGGCCGCGCGCCCCTGATGCTCGGCCGTCCGTCCGCGGCGCGAATCGCCGTCCAGGCTCGTTCCAGCGCCCGAGCCCCGGCCACGTCGACGAAGGAGAGGCCGCTGATGTCCAGGACGACTGGACGCCCTTTCAGGCCTGCAGGTCTCAGCTGCTGCAGGACCGCTTCCTCCAGCGCGCGCACGGTGGCGACGTCGAGTTCTCCGTCCAGCGACATCACGGTCCGGGAAGGGCTGTCCGCGGCAGTCGCCTCGTGCGCGACGCTCACCACGAGCGGCTCAGACACCGGACCCGCGGATGCACACGTCATCACCCGCCCTGGCGCGCCACCAGCAGGCTCGCCCGATGAGGCGCTCTGACGACGCGAAGGTACTGCTGCCATGACGAGGCCTCTCCTCAGGGACCGGTGGTGGCTCGAGCCTGGGCGCGCCAGCAGGAGGCGTCGTCGTCCGAGCGCGGTCATGTCCGTACTGCAGGCGCGGTAGACCTGGCGAGCCGCACGGATGACGACCAGAGGGCCCCGCCCTCGCGAGACTCGGTCCCAGAGGGCAGCCAGCCGGTCGCCCAGCGGGGAGGAGAGACTGCGGTGAGCCTCCAGACGCAGACCGCATCCCACGGCGGGCCCCCGGCGCCCCTGCCCACCGGAGCCGCGGCCTCCACGCACCGCACCCTCGGGCGCTTCGTCGCCGTGGGTCTGACGGGGAACCTGGTCTACGCGCTGGTCTTCCTGCTCCTCGGGTCGGTGACGAGCGGAGAGCAGGCCCTGAACCTGACCGCGACGATCGTCTCCACGGTCCTGGTCAACGACCTGCACCGCCGGTTCTCCTTCCGAGGCAGCCAGCGAGCCTCGTGGATCCGCGGACAGGCCGTCGGCGCCAGCACGGCCACGCTCGGCCTGGGAGCCAGCAGCCTGGCCCTGGCTGCCTGGACCTCGTTGGCACCCGACGCCAGCCACCTCAGCAGCGTCCTGGTCGTGTACTGCGTGAATGCGCTGATCGGCCTCGGCAACTACATCGCCTTGCGCTCGGCCTTCAGCGGCCAGTGCGGGCACGGCGAACGCCGGCGCAGCGGGAACGGGCTCCGCCAGCGCAGCGCTCCCCGCCGAGCCCATGCCCATCCCTCGTGCCCGTGACCTCCGCCGGAAGCGGTAACCCCTCTCGCCACTGTCTTGGAGGAACGACCGTGAGGCGGAACGACGACGTCGAGCACAGCTCGACCACCCACGCAGCCATCACACCCGCCAGCGCGGTCGACCCTCGCGCACCCCGATCGAGCCCTCACGCCGCCCGGCAGCCTGCAGAGGACACCGGCGTGACCGCTCATCACTCAACGGTCCTCCGACCTTCGAGCCTCCGGCCTGCGGAGCTCAGCCGGTTCTTCCTGGAGTACGAGTGCGGGCTCAGGGAAGTACGCACGAAGATCGAGAACTTGCAGGAAGAGTTCTTGACCTTGCACGACTACAACCCGATCGAGCATGTCAGCACCCGGTTGAAGTCACCGAAGTCGATCCTCGACAAGGTGAGTCGCAAGGGGGGAGAACCGTCCCTCGCGTCGGTGCGATCCCTGGTCAGCGACATCGCTGGCGTTCGAGTCACATGCAGCTTCGGCTCCGACGTGTACGAGCTGCAGGCGATGCTCACTCAGCAGCCAGACCTCACCGTGCTGCAGGTCAAGGACTACATCGCCGACCCGAAGCCGAACGGGTACCGCAGCGTGCACCTGCTGGTCACGGTTCCGGTGTTCCTCTCCACGTCGGTCATCGACGTGCCGGTCGAGATCCAGCTGCGCACTGTCGCGATGGACTTCTGGGCCACCCTCGAGCACAAGATCCATTACAAGTACCAAGACGGCGTCCCGGAAGACGTGCTCGACTCCCTCGAGCAGGCGGCCCATACCGCCCACCAGCTGGACACGCTCATGGAGGGCCTGCACGTGCGGGTACGCGGGCGCCAGAGATCACGACCCGGCACGCACGAGCCGGGCGAGGGGCAGCCCGCGCAGGCCCGCACGATGCCGTCATGAGGGGTGACCGGCTGCCGGAGACGACTGACGCGCCGAGGGAGTGGGCTGCCGGGACGCCGGCATCCGTGCCGCTGACCATCCGCTATCGGTGACTGCGACCGCCTCGCTGGCGTCCTACGGCTGCTGGCTCGTTGGTCGGAGTCTGCTGTTCAGGGGCGCAGCTCTCCGGTCCGGGTCAGTGCCTCGGCGACGTCGGCGAGCTTGCGGTTCGTCTGCTGGCTGGCTGCGGTCAGCAGCCGGAACGCCTGGTCGGGTGTGATCTTGAAGCGTTCCATGAGGATGCCCTTGGCCTGCCCGATGACGTCGCGGGTGCCCAGGGCCGAGCGCAGGTGCTCCTGCTGCTCGGCGCCGACCATCGCCACGGCGGCGTGGGCGGCGAAGAGCAGGGCGACGTGCTCGGAGTCGGCGTCGAAGGCGTGCGGGGCCTCGTTGAGCAGGTTCAGGGCGCCGAGGTCGCCGTCGCCGCCGTTGACGTAGAGCTGGACGCTCAGCATGCTCCCGGCCCCCAGCTCGCGGGCCCGGGCGGTGAACTGCGGCCAGCGCGTCTCGGTGGCCAGGTCGGGGATGCGCGCGGTCTGCTGCTCGAAGAGGGTGTCCAGGCAGGGGCCCTGGGCGGTCTCGTACTGGGCGCGGTCGGTCTGGCGGGGCAGGTCGTTCGTGGAGGCGCGGGTGACGACCTCCCGTCGGCGGCGGACGGCGGAGATGCTGACGTGCTGGGCGCCGGGGATGGTGTCCGCGGCGGCGGCCACGAGCGCGTCCAGGGTGGTCTGGACGTCGTGCTGCTCCTCCAGTCCTCGGGCCAGGTCGGCGAGCTGGTCTGCGAGGTCGTCCGAGCTGGCTCCGGCTGGCAGGTCGTCGCGGCCACTGTGACGTTCGTCCTGTCCCATGGACGCATCCTGGTCCGTCCCGCGAGCCGGGCGGTAGGCGGGGATGGGGCGGCCCCGCATGCAGAGTCATCGACATGCAGGGCCTGACCCGCCCCGGCGTCCGGACGCTAGGACTGGGCTCGTCCAAGGGGAGCATCAGAGCGCCCCGTCGGCACCTCCGGATCAAGCGGTGGAGCGGCGCACGGCAGCGGGGTCCGGCTCCAGGACCAGAGCTTCGCGAGGATCGGTGCCAGCCCTGGTGGTGGCGGCCTTGCGGTGGTCGCAGGCGCTCACGTGGTGCGCCTGCTGGTCGGGGTGGGCGCGTGGAGGGGGTTGGTGCCGGGGCCGGCCTCAGGGGGGCGTGGTCGGTCTTCGGGGTGGGCGCGCAGGGCGAGGAGGGCGACGTCGTCCTCGACGCGGTTGCCGACCTGGGTCAGCAGGGCGTCGCAGAGCTCCTCCAGGGAGAGGTGGGCGAGGTCGGCGGCAGCGCCGGCCAGCCAGTCCAGGCCCCTCCGCAGGTGGGTGCCGCGGCGCTCGACGAGGCCGTCGGTGAACAGGAGCACGCTGGCTCCGGGCTCCAGGACGACGGTGTGGTCGCTGCGGGCGGTGGCGGGGTCGAGCCCGATGAGGAGGTCTGGTTCGGTCTCCAGGTAGCGGGTGGTTCCGTCGGGCTCGATGAGCAGTGGCGGGGGGTGGCCGGCGTTGGACCAGCGCAGGATCCTGGTGCCGGCGCGGGCGTGCTCGGGGGGCTGCTCGACCTCAGCGATGACGATGCTGGCCAGGGCACCGACGTCGAGGTCGTGGACGGCGCGGTCAAGGGCGGACAGCACCAGGGCGGGAGGCTGGCCGAGGGTGTAGCCGATGCCCCGCAGCAGGTTGCGCAGCTGCGCCATCGCCGCGGCGGCGTGGCGGTCGTGTCCGGTGACGTCGCCGATCACCAGGCTGGTGGCCCCGGTGGAGGTCAGGAACGCGTCGTACCAGTCCCCGCCGACGTAGGCCTGGGCAGCGGCGGGTGAGTAGCGCACCGCGATCTGCAGGTGGTCCGGCTCCGGTGGGCTGGTGAGCAGGGAGCGCTGCATGGTCTCGGAGAAGCGGGCGACCTCGTCGCTGGCCGTGCGCTCGGCGTGGTGGGAGGCGATGCGGTCCAGGGCCTGGGCGGTCAGGGCGGCGAGGGCGGCGAGGAGGTCCCGCTCGTCGGGTCGCCAGGTGCGGACATCGCTGGAGCTGAGCGAGAGGCAGCCGAGCAGGCGCCCGTGGGGGCGCAGGGGGACGGCGGTGGAGGCCTGGACGTCTCCGGCGACGTAGAGGTCCTCGGCGCCGGGGAAGTGGGCGAGGGTCTCGGCGCGGTCGGTGTGGAAGAAGGCCGTGCCGGTCGTGGCGGTGCGCACGGCCGGCAGGGGGATGTCGGCCGGGACGCGCTGCAGTCGGGCGCGGACGTCGGCGCTGTAGGTGTCGGTGGTCAGGACCCGCAGGTGGGTGCCGTCCGGCTCCTGCAGGCACAGCGCCGAGCCGTTGGCCTCCAGCAGTGGGGCGCCCTGTTCGGCGATCACGGCCAGGACGTCGGCCTCGCTCTGGGCCTCGCCGAGGTCGCGGGCGACAGCCACCAGCGCGGCCTGCTGGGCGGCTGACCGCAGGGCGCCGGCGGTGGCCACCTGCTCGCTCTGGCGGGCGCGCAGGCGCTGCAGGGCCTGCGCGACCTGGGCGGCGAAGGCCTCCAGCAGCTCCACCTGCTCGACGGCGAAGGCCTGCCGCTCCCGCCACCCGGCGGTGACCACCCCGATCACCTGACCACCAGCGCGCATCGGTAGGGAGGCGAACGCCTGGGAGCCGGTGGTGGTGACCACCGCTTCCATCTCGGGGGAGAACGCCAGGGACGCCGCGCGGTCCGCGACCAGCACCCGGTGCCCTGTGGTGGCCGCCACGCACACGGGGAGGGGAGTGCTCAGGGGCAGGCGTGCGTAGTCGGCCTGGGCGCCTCGGCCGTAGCTGGCGGTGACGTAGGAGAGCAGGGTGTCGGGGTCGTCGGGGTCAGGAACGGCGACGGCGCCGCCGTCGCAGCCCAGCGCTGCCAGGCCCTGCTCGGCCACGATCCGGACCAGGCCCTCGACGTCATCGGCCTCCACCAGCGCCAGGGCGGTCTCGGCCAGCGCGCTCAGGCGCCGGACGGCGACCTCGCTGGCCTCCTGGGCGGCGCGGCGGGCCGTGATGTCCAGGAAGTACAGGGCCACCCCGCCGCGCTCGGGGGTGGCGCGCACCTCGTACCAGGCGTCCAGCGGTGCGGGGTAGTAGGCGTCGAAGGTCACCGCGTGGCCCGTCTCTGCGGCACGGCGGTAGCCGGCTTCGAACTCCGTTTCGACGGTGGCGGGGAACAGGTCCCAGATGATGCCGCCGACGAGCTCGGCGCGGGGGTGACCCAGGGCGTGCTCGGCTGCGGCGTTGACGTAGGTGATCCGCCAGTCGGGGTCCATGGACAGGTAGCCCACGGCCATCGACTCCAGCACCTCGGCGACCCGCGTGGTCGCCTCACGCAGCCCGGTGACGTCGTACAAGACCCCCAGCAGTGCGGTGACGGTGCCCGCCTCGTCGACCAGGGTGTGCCCGCGCGCAGCGGTCCAGCGCGTCCCCCCGCCGGGCTGCAGGACCCGGTACTCGGCGCTGTACGTCTCTCCAGTGGCCACGGCCCGCTCGACCTTGGCGATGACCTCGCCGACGTCGTCGGGGTGGATGCGCGCGTACACGTCCTCCGGGCGCCCGGTGAAGCTCCCGCGGTCCAGACCGGCGAGCTCCAGGACGCGGTCGTCGACGACCAGGTCGCCACCGGGAAGGTGCAGGACGTAGGTGCCGACGCCAGCGGCTCCGGCCGCCAGCACCCACAGCGCGCGGTCGGCCTCACCACCGGCACCCGTGATCAGCCCGCTGCCGTCGGGAGACGGCGACACGCCGCTGACGTCCACAGGACCGACAGCACTGGCGCGCGGACGTCCACCTGTCACTGCCCGACCTCCTGTGGGAACCCTCGAGGCGGCGATCCCCCCGGCGGCCATCTTGGCGCATGGCCGCTCCACTGCGCGTGCGCCGACGGCCAGCGCAGCAGCCGCGAAGGTGCATGCGGGTCCTGTCGCAGTCGCCGGATGCACCAGGTGCGAGAGCTCAGGGGTCACCGTCCCGATGGGGGACCGCTTGCTGACGACGGCCCTGGTCCGCTGGATCCGACCGTGCGTGGCGCCGACGCCGTTCCCGGATGACCCGCCCGGTGACCCGCCCGGTGAGGGGGCGTCCCGCCGGGGCGCGTGCCCGTCCTGCCGCACGCCGGCGCCGGTGCGCCGTCTCGGCGCCGAGGCCCCCGGGCGCGCCGCTGCCCGTCCCGAGGTCCTGGCTAGGCTCGGTCGCCGTGACGACGCCACCTCCCGCCCGCACCGCCCTGGTCACCGGGGCCTCCAGCGGCATCGGCCGCGCTCTGGCCCTGGGCCTGGCCCGGGAGGGCCTGGCCGTGG
>NZ_JBZYWI010000179.1:0-5807 GCF_058932755.1 Quadrisphaera sp. DVD1 | reverse complement strand
GCACCGGCTTGGCGTCGGGCAGCGCGGCGCTCAGCAGCGCAGCGAGGACCAGGGGGCTGCGCGTCACGGCGCCCACCGTAGGGCGGCTGCCCGGGCGGCGCCCACAGCGCCTCCCCGGCCCCTGCGAGTGCCGTGCGCGGGCCCGCCTACTGTGGCCGCATGACGCTGTCCGGCTTGTCCCTGTCGCGCTCCACCGTCGACCGCCAGGGCAACCGCCGGACCGAGGAGGGCCTGCTGGAGCGCCTGTGGGCCGACCCCGCCAGCCGGGTGCTGCGGACGTCGTCCGGGCGCGCGCCGGTGGTGTCCGGGCCGACGCCGCGCCTGGACCTCGTGCCTCCCTCGGCGGTGCCGCACGCCCTCGTGCGGGCGTACCTGGGCACCGGCCCCGACGGCACCGAGTTCCTCGCCGCCGAGGTGGAGGACCCCGACCTCGACCCCGGCTCGGGCGACCAGTGGCAGGACCTGCGCCAGCTCGGCGCCGTGCTCGACGACACCGAGGCGGGGCTGCTCACCGAGGCGGTCGCGCTCATGCGCTGGCACGCGGTGAACCCGCGCTGCCCGCGCTGCGGGGCGGCCACCGAGGTGGCCTCCGCCGGCTGGGTGCGGCACTGCCCCCAGGACGGCAGCGACCACTTCCCGCGCACCGACGCCGCGGTGATCATGTCGGTCGTCGACGCCGACGACCGGCTGCTGCTGGGCCACAACGACGCCTGGCCGGCGAACCGGTACTCGACCCTGGCCGGCTTCGTCGAGCCCGGGGAGTCCCTCGAGGCCGCGGTGCGCCGCGAGGTGCTGGAGGAGGTCGGGGTCGAGGTCGGCGAGGTGACCTACCTCGGCAACCAGCCGTGGCCCTTCCCGGCCTCGCTCATGCTGGGGTTCATCGGGCGCGCGGTGGGGACGGCGGTGCGCACCGACGACCTGGAGATCACCGACGCCCGCTGGTTCAGCCGCGAGGAGCTCGCCGCGGCGGTGGCCAGCCGCGACGTCCTGCTCCCGCCGGGCATCTCGATCGCCCGCCGGATCATCGAGCACTGGTACGGCGGCCCGCTGACCGACGACACCCCCTGGCCGTGACCCCGCGCCGCTGACGACCGGGGACGCGCAGCCGCGCGGACCGGGGTCGGGAGCGGTGCTGGACGTCCCCGGTGGGGCCGGTCTCAGGCGGGGAGGACCAGCGCGGGGTGGCGGGGGTCCTCGCAGCGCACGAGGACGTCCGCGCGCGAGGCCGGGTCGGTCTCGGCCAGGTAGCGCTCCCACGCCCCGGTCACCCGGACGACGTCCTCGGGGGCGAGCCGCCGGCGCTGGGCGGCGGGGGAGGTCTGCAGGTGCGCGACGGCGTCCAGCGCACCGGACAGCTCCCAGCGCAGCAGGAACGGGCCCTCGAGCACGAGGACGGCGCCCGGTGGGGCGGAGCGGCGCGGGGCGCGGGTGGCGCGGTCGGCGGCGGCGTCCCACAGGGCCGGCAGCCACTGGCCGGAGCCGCCGGGCTCGAGCGGGTCGAGGACCTCGCGCAGCAGCGCCGAGGTGTCGTACCAGCGCTCGTAGCCGGCGTCGGGGTCGTCGGGGCCGTGCTCCAGGCGCACGGAGCGGGGTCGCAGGAAGTCGTCGGCGCTGACCCGCAGGACCGGCCGACCGGCCGACACCAGGACGGCCCCCACCGCCTCGGCGAGGACGGCGCGGTCACCGGGGACCGCTCCGTCGACGCCGAGGCGGCGCGCCGAGCCGCGCAGCGCGGCCTCGGCGAGGCGGGCGGCGACGCCCGCGACGTCGAGCGGCTGGACGCGCAGGGGGATCGGGGAGGTCAGGCCAGCCGGGCCTGGACCTCGGCCAGCGAGGGGTTGGTGGCCGCGGAGCCGTCGGGGAAGACCACCGTGGGCACGGTCTGGTTGCCGCCGTTGACGCTCATCACGTACTCGGCGGCCTCGGGGACCTCCTCGATGTTCACCTCGTTCCAGGTGATGCCCTCGCGCTGCAGGTTCTTCTTCAGCACCCGGCAGTACCCGCACCAGCTGGTCGTGTACATCGTGATCGTCCCGGCCTGCGGCAGCGTGGGGCTCGTCATCGTTCCTCCTCGGTGGGGTGGTCCACCCCGTGCCAACTCCCGCGGCACGGTCGGGCATTCCGGGGGTGCGCCCGAGCGGTGGCGGGACGCTCAGCGCGGGTCGGCCACCTGGACGACGAGGTCGGCGCGGTCGCGCGTCGTGGCGACCAGCCGGGCGTTGCGCTCGTCCGGGCCCTCGGCCCAGGCCCGGGCGCTCGCGGTGTCCTCGCCGAGGCCGACCCGCCGGGCGACCAGGCGCTGCCGCCGCACGGCGTCGTCGGGCGCGACGAACCACACCTCGTCCAGGAGCGGTCGGACGCCGGCCCAGTCCCCGTCGTCCAGGAGCAGGTAGTTCCCCTCGGTGATCACCAGGGGCGTGCCGCGCGGCACCGGGACGGCGCCGGCGATGGGCTCCTCGATCTCGCGGCGGAACTCCGGGGCGTGGATGACGGCGTCGGCGTCCGCGCGCAGCCGGGTCAGCAGCGCGACGTACCCGGCGGCGTCGAAGGTGTCCGGTGCGCCCTTGCGGTCGCGGCGGCCCCAGGCGACGAGGGTGGCGTCGGCGAGGTGGAAGCCGTCCATGCCGACGAGCACGGCCTGGTCCCCGAGCCCGGCGGCGAGCTGGGCCGCCAGTGTGGACTTCCCGGCACCGGGGGCGCCGGTGATCCCCAGGAGGCGGCGCTGCCCCGGGACGACGAGGGAGCGCGCTCGTGCGAGGAGCTCCTCGACGGTCAGGAGCGAGGAAGGTGCGGGACCGGGTCCGACTGTCACCCCGATAGGACACCATGGTTGTCCTGATGAGCATGTCCGACGCCGTCCTGGCCTCCCTCGACCCCGAGCAGCGCGAGGTCGCCACCGCGCTCACCGGCCCGGTCTGCGTCCTCGCCGGCGCCGGCACCGGCAAGACCCGCGCCCTCACCCACCGCATCGCGCACGGCGTGCACGCGGGGGTCTACGACCCCCGCACCGTCCTGGCCGTCACCTTCACCGCGCGCGCCGCGGGGGAGATGCGCTCGCGCCTGCGCGACCTCGGCGTGCCCGGCGTGCAGGCCCGCACCTTCCACGCCGCGGCCCTGCGCCAGCTGCAGTACTTCTGGCCGCAGGCGGTGGGCGGGGCGCTGCCGGTGCTCGTGGAGCACAAGGCGCGGCTGGTGGCCGAGGCGGCGGCGCGGCTGCGGCTGTCCGTCGACCGCGCGGCCGTGCGCGACCTGTCCGCGGAGGTCGAGTGGGCGAAGGTCGCGATGCTCGTGCCCGAGCGCTACCCCGCGGCGGCGCGCCAGGCCGGGCGCGGCACCCCCGGCGGTCTCGACCCGGCGACCGTGGCGCGGCTGCTGCAGTCCTACGAGGACGTCAAGACCGACCGCGGCGCGATGGACTTCGAGGACGTCCTGCTGCTCACGGCCGGGATCCTCGACGAGCGGGCCGACGTCGCGGAGTCGGTGCGCCGCCAGTACCGCCACTTCGTCGTCGACGAGTACCAGGACGTCTCCCCGCTGCAGCAGCGCCTGCTCGACCTGTGGCTGGGGGAGCGCACCGACGTGTGCGTCGTCGGCGACGCCAGCCAGACCATCTACTCCTTCGCGGGGGCCAGCCCGAAGCACCTGCTCGACTTCCCCACGCGCTACCCCGGCGCGACGGTGGTGAAGCTCGTGCGCGACTACCGCTCCACCCCTCAGGTGGTGGCCCTGGCCAACGGGCTGCTCGACCGCGCGCCGAAGTCGGCCACGCGCGCCCGCGTCCAGCTCGTCGCCCAGCGCGAGCCCGGGCCGGCGCCGAGCTTCACCAGCTACGAGGACGACGTCGCCGAGGCCGCCGGGGTCGCCGCGCGGGTGCGGGCGCTGGTCGACTCCGGCGTCCCCACCGGCCAGATCGCGGTGCTCTACCGCACCAACGGCCAGTCCGAGCCGCTGGAGCAGGCGCTGACCGAGGCCGGCATCGGCTACCTGCTGCGGGGCGGGGAGCGGTTCTTCGCCCGCTCCGAGGTGCGCCAGGCGGTGCTGCTGCTGCGCGGCTCCGCGCGCGGCGACGACGGCTCGACGCCGCTGGGCCGCGCGGTGCGCGACGTCCTGGCCACGGCCGGGTGGAGCGAGGCGCCACCGACCGCCACCGGCGCCGTGCGCGACCGGTGGGCCTCCCTGCAGGCCCTGGCCGCCCTCGCCGACGACGTCGCGGCCGTCCGGCCGCAGGCCCGGATCTCCGACCTCGTCGCCGAGCTCGACGAGCGGGCCGCCGCCCAGCACGCCCCCACCGTGGAGGGCGTGACGCTGGCGTCGCTGCACGCGGCCAAGGGCCTGGAGTGGGACGCCGTCTTCCTCGTCGGCCTCAGCGAGGGGCTGATGCCGATCTCCTTCTCGGCCGACGACCCCGAGGCGGTGGAGGAGGAGCGCCGGCTGCTCTACGTCGGGATCACCCGGGCCCGCGAGCACCTGGCGCTGTCGTGGTCGCGGGCGCGCACCCCGGGCGGGCGCGCGAGCCGCAGCCCCTCGCGCTTCCTCGACGGGCTGCGCCCCACGGACGGCGACGCGCGCGCCGCCCGCCCGGCCAACCCGCGCGCCAAGCGCAAGGGCGAGGGCCTGGTGCGCACCTGCCGGGGCTGCGGCTCCCTGCTCGACACCCCCGCCGAGCGCAAGGTCGGGCGCTGCGCCGACTGCCCGCCCAGCTACGACGAGGCCGTCTTCGAGCAGCTTCGCGAGTGGCGCAGCGGCACGGCGGCGGAGGCGAAGGTGCCCGCCTACGTCGTCTTCACCGACGCCACGCTCGTCGCCATCGCCGAGGCCCGGCCGACCGACAGCGCCGGCCTGGCCAAGATCGCCGGCGTCGGCCCGGCCAAGCTCGACCGCTACGCCGAGGCCGTGCTCGGCGTCCTCAACAGCGCCGGCTGACGCCGGGTCGCGGCCCTCGGGGGAGGGCCGGGACCCGGTCGGAGGACTCACCGGAAAAACCTGTTGTGCCCTCCATCACCCCTCCCCTAGCCTCTTCGACACCAGCTCCTCGACGCCCCCGGCGTCGAGCCCAGAACGGATGGAGGTGCCCCGATGGACACGACCAACGAGTTCGCGCGTCGCGGCGCCCTCGTCGACGGCTCCGCCCTGCGCCTGCGCAGCGGCGGCAGTGCTCCGTTCTGGGCCACCCGTGCGTCCACCCACCGCGATGACATCGCCGTGCCGGGCGTCGTCGCCGTCAACACCACGTCCCAGGGGACACCTCTGCCTGTCGCCAGGCGGGTCCTGACCAGCTAGGTCAGCACCGCACCGGCGCTCAGGCCGCGGATCCCCACCGGGATCCGCGGCCTTCTTCGTGCCGCGGCTCCCGCACCGCTCCCGGTCCGCCGGAGAGCACCGCGCCGTCCGCACCGCACCGAAGGAGATGCCGATGTCCCCCCTGCCCTGCCGGGTCAACGACCCGGAGCTCTGGTTCGCCGAGCTCCCGCAGGACGTCGAGGCCGCCAAGGCGCTCTGCCGGGAGTGCCCGCTGCTCGTCGAGTGCCTGCAGGGCGCCCTGGAGCGCGCCGAGCCCTGGGGCGTCTGGGGCGGCGAGCTCGTCCTCGCGGGCGAGGTCGTGGCGCGCAAGCGGCCTCGCGGCCGGCCCCGCAAGCACCCCCTGCCCGAGCACCTGCCCGAGCACGCGCACGAGCACGGCCTCCTGCGCGAACCCGCCGGCGCCGTCGCCTGAGGCCGCCGGCTCCTGACCCACCCCGTGCACCCCTGCTGAGACTGGAGAGCGCCGTGGAACACCTGCACCTGCTCCTGCACGCCGAACGGGACCT
>NZ_JBZYWI010000178.1:0-5891 GCF_058932755.1 Quadrisphaera sp. DVD1 | reverse complement strand
CAGGGGCGGCGCGGACCTCCGCCGGGGCCGTGCTCAGACCGCCTGCTTCTTGACGCGACGGCGCTCGCGCTCGCTCAGGCCGCCCCAGATGCCGAAGCGCTCGTCGTTCTCCAGCGCGTACTCGAGGCACTCGGCCCGCACCTCGCAGGACAGGCAGACGCGCTTGGCCTCGCGGGTCGAGCCGCCCTTCTCCGGGAAGAACGCCTCCGGGTCGGTCTCGGCGCACAGCGCCTGCTCCTGCCAGCCGGCCTCGTCCACGGCGCTCGTGCTCGTGCTCGTGCCCACGCTGCGCAGGTCACCGGACCCGGCGCTGCCGCTGGCGGTGCGCTGCCTCGGCAGGCCCAGTGCCACCACGGTGACCTCGCTCATGACGACCCCTCTCGATGTTTCCCCCGTGCCGCGGAGGGGTACTGCACTCCCTTGCGGCGGTCACCGAATTACAAGGGTGCGACTACAGCGCGTCAACCGGAATGGAACAACTGGTGAGGGCCCTTTTCGCCGCCGCCAGGCGCCACGCGGGAGGAATCGGACGTCCCGGGCGAGCCGCGCGCAGCCGGTGGGCGAGGATGGGCGCCGTGATGATCACGGCGCTGGCCGGAGGGGTGGGCGGAGCCCGCTTCCTGCGCGGCCTGAAGGCCCACCTGGCCGCCTCGGACGACCCGGAGCTGCAGGCCGCAGAGGTGGTGGCGGTCGTCAACACCGGTGACGACGCCACCTTCAACGGGCTGCGGGTCTGCCCCGACCTCGACACCGTCATGTACACCCTGGGCGGGGCCGTCCACGAGGCCCAGGGGTGGGGCCGGCGCGACGAGCGCACGACCGTCAGCGAGGAGCTCCGGGCCTACGGCGTGGGCCCGGAGTGGTTCACGCTGGGTGACCGCGACCTCGCCACCCACGTGCTGCGCACCGACCTGCTGCGGCAGGGCGCGCCCCTCAGCGCGGTGGTCGCCCGGCTGTGCGAGCGGTGGCGGCCCGGCGTCCGGCTGCTGCCGATGAGCGACGACCCGGCCGAGACGCACGTCGAGCTCGTCGACGGCCGCACGGTCCACTTCCAGGAGTGGTGGGTGCGCCTGCGCGCGAAGGTGCCGGCCCGGGCGTTCACCTCCGTCGGGGTGGCCGACGCCACCCCCGCGCCGGGGGTGCTCGAGGCGATCGAGCGCGCGGACGCCGTCCTGCTGCCGCCGAGCAACCCCGTCGTCTCGATCGGGACGATCCTCGGGGTGCCGGGCGTGCGCGAGGCCGTGCGCGCCACCGCCGCCCCCGTCGTCGGCGTCAGCCCGGTGCTCGGCGGCACCGTGGTGCGGGGCATGGCCGACGCGTGCCTCAGCGCCATCGGGGTGCCCACCACCGCCGCGGCCGTCGGCGGCCTGTACGCCGACCTGCTCGACGCCTGGCTCGTGGACGACGCCGCCGACGGCGACCTGGCCGGCACCACCGTGCCCGGCGGCAGCGCCCCGGTGCTCCCCCGGCCGCTGCTCATGACCGACGCGGCGGCGGCGGCCGACCTGGCGGGCGCCGCGCTCGCCGCGGCGCTGGAGCGGCGGGCGTGAACCGGGACGCGCCGGGGCGAGCCCTGACAGCCCTCAACCTCAGGTGCAGCGCCGCGATCGGCCGGTTCGCCCGGATCGTCGCCCGCTGGGACGGCGCGACGTGCGCGTCCACCGAGGCGGGCCTGTGGGTGTGCACCGGCGCCCGCGGCCGCTCCTTCGCCCGCGGCGGGACCACCTACGGCGACACCTACGTCACGGGGGCCTCCCCCACCACCACCTCGCCCGAGCGGCTGCGCCACGAGCTCGTGCACGTGGCGCAGTGGCGCCGGTGGGGGCTCGCTCTCCCCCTGCTCTACGCCGCGGCCGAGCTGCGCGCCGGCGGCGACCCGCGGCGCAACCGGTTCGAGGCCGAGGCGGGCCTGCGCGACGGCGGCTACGCGTGAGCCGCGACCTGCCGTCCGGCCTGCCGTCCGACCTGCCGCAGCTCAGCGCCGCCGCCGTGCCGGGGCTGCCCGAGATCGCCGAGGGCGACGACCTGGGCGCCCTCATCACGGCCGCCTGCGCCGGCGCCGGCCTGGTCCTCGCCGACGACGACGTGCTCGTCGTGGCCAGCAAGGTGGTCGCCAAGGCCGAGGGGCGCTCGGTGCCGGCGAGCGACCGCACCGAGGCCGTGCGCTCGCAGACCGTGCGCGTGGTGGCCGAGCGGCTGCTGCCCGACGGCCGGGTGACGCAGGTCGTGCAGTCCCGCTCCGGCCCGGTGATGGCCGCGGCCGGCGTCGACGCCTCCGACGTCGCCGAGGGCACCGTGCTGCTGCTGCCCGCCGACCCCGACGCCTCCGCCCGGGCCCTGCGCGCCCGGATCGGCGCGCTGGCCGGCGTCCGCCCCGCCGTCGTGGTCAGCGACACCGGGGGGCGGCCCTGGCGCGACGGCGTCGTGGACTTCGCGCTCGGGGCCGCCGGGCTCGCGGTGCTCGACGACGCCCGCGGGCGCACCGACCGGTTCGGGCGGGTGCTGGAGGTCACGGTGCGGGCGGTCGGCGACCAGGTCGCGGCCCTGGGCGACCTCGTCAAGGGCAAGGCCGCCGGGACGCCGGTGGCGGTGGTCCGCGGGCTCGGTGCGGCCGTGACCGCGCAGGACGGTCCGGGCGCCGCGGCGCTGGTGCGGGTCGGCCCCGGCGACTGGTTCGCGCACGGGCACGTCGAGGCGGTGCGGGCCGCGCTCGGCGTCGCGGTCGGCGAGGTGGCCCCGGCGCCGATCGCGCCCGGTGGGCCGGTGCCGGGGCGGGTGGCCCGGGCGGTGGCGGTGGCCCGCGCCGGGCGCGCACCGGACGGCGTCGAGGTCCGTCAGGACGACGAGCGGGTCGAGCTGGTCGGGGACGCCTTCGCCGTCGGGGCCATGGCGGAGCGGCTCCGCGCCGCCCTGTGGGCCGAGCGGCTGGACGCCGAGGTGCGGCGGACCCCCACCGGCGCCGCCCTGACCGCCACCGCCGAGCGAGCGACCTGACACGGATTGTTCACTTCCGGGGGACTTGACACCCGGCTCGCGAGGTACAACTGGGGCATGACGGAGACCGCGGCCCGCACCGACTACTGGCTGGACTTCTACGGCAGCCAGCGCGCCGAGAAGGTGCCCGAGGGTCCCTCCCCCTTCGCCGAGTGGGCCCTGGCGCACCTGCCGGCCGGCTCGACCGTGGTCGAGGTCGGCGTGGGCACCGGCCGGGACGCCCTAGCCTTCGCCCGCGCCGGGCACCGGCTGGTCGGGGTGGACGCCGCCGCGACCGCGGTGGAGCTGACCGGCCGCCGGGCGCGCGCCGAGGCCCTGTACCTGTCGCTGGAGGTCCTGGACCTCACCGATGCACGGGCTTCGCACGCCTTCGCCGTCCAGGTCGCCGCGGGCGCACCGGGGGCGCACCTGTACGCGCGCTTCGTCATCCACTCCCTCACCGATACCGCGCGCCAGCACTTCTGGGAGGTGGCCTCCGTCCTGCTCGTCGGCGGGGGGCACTGCTGGCTGGAGTTTCGCACCGCCGAGGACGCCGCGGCCCAGCACGCCTTCGGCGAGCACTACCGCCAGTACCTCACCAGCGCCGACGTGGCCGCGGAGGCCGCAGCGGCCGGGCTGGTGGTCGTGGACCAGGTCGTCGGCCAGGGCCTGGCCCCCTACCGCGACGAGGACCCGGTGGTCTGCCGCCTGCGCCTGGCGAAGCGCTGACGATGGCGCTCCGCGTCGACGAGGACGCCCTGGAGCTGCCGCGGCCCGGGTCCGGCGACACGTCGCTCGACGTCCTCGTCGACGGGCAGCGGGTCTGGTCCTTTTCCACCTCCGAGGCCCCCGACGCCGGGAACGGCGCGATGCGCGTGCCGTGGCCCGCTGCGCTGCGCCCGCACCTGGTCGGCACCGGCCGAGTCTCGGTGCGCACCACCGCCGACCACCGCGACCTGGGCTCGCGCGACGTCGTCCTCGGCGGCGCTGCCACGCGCCTGCAGGTCGTTGACGACGAGGGCCACCCGCTCGCTGTGACGAAGTGGGGCAAGCTCGGGCGCACCTTCGAAGGACGGCCGCCGGACCTGGGCGAGCGCCTGCTCGACGAGCTGGAGGCGCTGGTCTCCTTCGTACGCGGGACCGGCTTGGAGCCGTTCGCGGCCTACGGCACCCTGCTGGGGGCGGTGCGCGGCGGGCGGCTCATCCCCCACGACGACGACGGCGACCTCGGCTACCTCAGCCGCCACGAGCACCCCGCCGACGTCCTGCTGGAGGGCTTCGCCCTCGAGCGCGCCCTGCGCGCCGGCGGCTACGACGTCATCCGGCTCAGCGGGGGACACCTGCAGCTCCACTTCGCCATAGACACCGACGAGCCGTACTACATCGACATCTTCACGTTCTTCACCGTGGGCGAGCACGTCCATGGCACCTTCCACGTCCGCGCTCCGGCCGAGGACCTTCCGCTGCTGCCGCTGGGCACCGTGGTGCTCGAGGGGCGCGAGCTCCCGGCGCCTGCGGCGCCGGAGCGGCTCCTGGCCGCCACCTACGGCACGGGCTGGCGCGCGCCGGAGCCGGGCTTCCGCTTCCGGACCCCTCCGGAGGCCGGCGAGCGCTTCTACGGCTGGTTGGGCGACGCCAACGTCTTCCGCGAGGACTGGGACGCGCACTTCACCCGCGAGGTCGAGCCGCGGGAGCCCTCCGCGCTGGCCCGGGCGCTGGACGCGCAGGCGCCTGCCGGCGCTCCCGTGCTGGACGTCGGGTGCGGCTACGGCGTCGACAGCCACCACCTCGCCGCCCGCGGGCGCTCCGTGACCGCGGTCGACTACGCGCGCAGCGCGGTGGCCCGCCTGCGCGCTGACCCGCTGCCCGCCGGCTCCGCCGCGCTGCTGGTGAACCTCAACGAGACCCGCGACGTGCTCGACCTGCTCGCCCGACTGTCGCCGGACGCCCGGTGGCAGGTCGTCGCGCGGCACGTCCTGGAGCACCTGCCCCCGCACGGGGTGGACAACTTCTGGCTCCTGGTCGGCGCCCTGGTGCGCCGCGGCGGCCAGGTGTGGCTGGAGCAGGGGCCCGAGGGCGCCGTCCACCCCGACCACCGGCAGATGATCGCCGACGACGTCCGGGCGCGAGCCGCGCGCCTGGGCCTGCTCCTGGACGCGACCGGCGGAACCGCACCGGGCGCCATGAGGCTGAGCCGACCGGAAGGACCAGCATGACGAGCATCACGAGGACCGTCACCGCACCAGCCCGCTCGCTGCTCGGCCGGGTCCTGCGCGCCGCTGCACCGCGCACGATGGCCTCGCTGGCGGCCGCGCCCGCGCTCGGCGACCGGGTGCACGAGCTCACCGCGGAGGTCGAGCGGCTGCGCGCCGACCTCGACGCCGTCCGCGCGCACGCGGAGCGCCTGGACGCCGACCTGCTGGAGTCCCGCCGGCTGAGCCTGCGCGTCGCGGAGCTCACGGACGCCGTGGCGGTCCACCTGGCAGGGCTGCCGGCGCCGGACCGCAGGGCCGGCTGACCCGCCGGGTCAGCTGCGCATGCCGGTCGCGGACGGCGTGTGCCGCGGCAGCGGCATCCGCGAGGCGCGGCGCGGCCGCGAGTGCCCGGCCAGGGACAGCAGGCGCTGCACCCGGTAGCGGTGCCCGCGGTAGCACTCGATGACCTCCGCGCAGCCGGCGTCGTCGAGGACCTCACCGGTCAGCGCCCAGGAGACGTCCTTGGCCACGTGGTAGTCGGCGAAGCTGAACGCGTCGGGGTCGCCGTGCGCGCGGTGGCGCACCTCCGCCGCCGTCCAGACCCCCACGCCGGGCAGCGAGCGCAGCGCGGGCTCGACCCGCTCGGGCTCCATCGCGGCCGTGCGCTCGAGGCCGGACGCCGAGCGCGCCGCCACCTGGACCACCCTGCGCCGGCGCTCCTCC
>NZ_JBZYWI010000177.1:0-5954 GCF_058932755.1 Quadrisphaera sp. DVD1 | reverse complement strand
CTCGTGGCCGGCGACCGCCGCCAGCTCGGGGGCGGGGCGGTGGCGGGGCTGCTGGGCGGGCGGGCCGCCGAGGTCCCCGAGCGCTACGCCGTGGCCGACCCGGTGCAGCTGGTCCCCTTCGGCGTCCCGCTGCTCGTCATCACCGGCGACGCCGACACCTCGGTGCCGCCCAGCCAGTCGCAGGCGCTGGCCGACGCCGCCCGGGCCGCGGGCGACGACGTCGAGCTCGTCGTCGTGCCCGGCGAGGACCACTTCGCCCACCTCGACCCGACCTCGGAGTGCTGGGCGGTCACGCGCGACTGGCTCGACGCGCGCCTGCCCGCCTGACGGGCCTGACGGGTCAGTAGGACCGGTAGCCGCTCGCCATCGCCTCGAGCCGGGCGATCCGCTCGGCCATCGGCGGGTGGGTGGCGAACAGGCTCTTGACGTCACCGGCCCGGAACGGGTTCGCGATCATCATGTGGCTCGCGCTGACCAGGTCGCGCTCCGGCGCCAGCGGGCGCGCCCGGGTGCCCATCTCGAGCTTGCGCAGCGCCGAGGCCAGCGCGAGGGGGTCGCCGGTGAGGGTGGCGCCGTCCTCGTCGGCGTCGTACTCGCGGGTGCGGCTGATCGCCAGCTGCACGACGCCGGCCGCGACCGGCCCGAGGAAGAGCACGAGCATCCCGGCGAGGGGGTTGCGGTTCTCCCGGTCGCCGCCGCCGAAGAACATCGCCAGGTAGGCGAGGTAGGTGATCGCGCTCGACAGCGCGGCGGCGACGGAGGAGGTGAGGATGTCGCGGTTGTAGACGTGCATCAGCTCGTGCCCGAGGACGCCGCGCAGCTCTCGCTCGTCGAGGAGCTCCAGCAGCCCCTGCGTCGCGGCGACCGCGGCGTGGGAGGGGTTGCGCCCGGTGGCGAAGGCGTTCGGCGCCGCGGTCGGCGAGACGTAGATGCGCGGCATCGGCTGGCCGGCCCGCGCGGAGAGCTCGCGCACGATCCGGTGCATCACCGGCTGCTCGGCCTCGCTGACCTCGCGGGCGCGCATCGCCCGGATCGCGATGGTGTCGCTCTTCCAGTACGAGACGCCGGTGATCGCCAGGGACAGGAGCAGCCCGATGAACAGGCCGCCCGTGCTGCCCCCGAACAGCAGGTAGCTGGCGCCGATGACGAGGGCGCCGAGCAGCCCGAAGAGCATGGCGGTCTTGGCGCCGTTGAAGTGGCCGTGGCCCATGTCGCGCGATCCTTCCTTGACGGTTCCTTTACCTCAACGCCGGGGGGAGGGCCCTCGTTCCCGGGCGCTGCTCCGGACGGGGAGGAGCGCCCGGGCGCCTACCATGGACCGGACCGCCCGCCGCACCCGCCCGTCCCGGGCCCGCCGGCCCGGGCACATCTCGCGTGGACAGGACGTTGCCGCTGTCATGAGCACCACCACCTCCGGTTCGAAGCACGGCCCCAAGCAGGTCCAGCAGCTCGACCGCGTCGTCATCCGCTTCGCCGGCGACTCCGGCGACGGGATGCAGCTCACCGGCGACCGCTTCACGGCCGAGACCGCCTCGTTGGGCAACGACCTGAAGACCCTGCCCAACTTCCCGGCCGAGATCCGCGCTCCTGCCGGGACGCTTCCGGGGGTCTCGAGCTTCCAGCTGCACTTCGCCGACCACGACGTCTCCACCCCCGGCGACGCGCCCGACGTCCTCGTGGCGATGAACCCGGCGGCGCTCAAGGCGAACCTGCACGACGTGCCCCGCGGCGGCACGCTCATCGTCGACACCGACGACTTCTCCCGGCGCAACCTCGCGAAGGTCGGCTACACGACCTCCCCGCTCGAGGACGGCAGCCTGGAGTCCTACCAGGTGCACGCGGTGCCCATGACGTCGATGACGGTGGAGGCGCTGAGCGACCTGCAGCTCTCCCGCAAGGACGCCGAGCGCAGCAAGAACATGTTCGCCCTGGGTCTGCTGTCGTGGCTGTACGACCGCCCGACCGAGCAGACCGAGCGCTTCCTGCGGGGCAAGTTCGCCAAGCGCGCCGCCGTCCTCGAGGCCAACCTGAGGGCCTTCCGGGCCGGCTGGGCGTTCGGGGAGACCACCGAGGGCTTCGCCGTCCGGTTCACCGTGCCCGCGGCGCCCGCCGAGCGCGGCACCTACCGCAACGTCACCGGGAACACCGCGACCGCCCTCGGGCTCGCCGCCGCCGCCCACCGCGCGGGGCTGCCGCTGGTGCTGGGCTCCTACCCGATCACCCCGGCCAGCGACATCCTCCACACCCTCTCCGGGCTCAAGCGCTTCGGCGTGACGACGATCCAGGCCGAGGACGAGATCGCCGCCATCGGCGCCGCCCTGGGCGCCTCCTTCGGCGGGTCCCTGGGCCTGACGACGACCTCGGGCCCGGGCCTGGCGCTGAAGTCCGAGACGATCGGCCTGGCGGTCTCCCTGGAGCTGCCGCTGGTCATCGTCGACGTCCAGCGCGGCGGCCCGTCCACCGGGCTGCCGACGAAGACCGAGCAGTCCGACCTGCTGCAGGCGATGTACGGGCGCAACGGGGAGTCCCCGGTGCCGGTCGTCGCGCCCTCCACCCCGGCCGACTGCTTCGACGCCGCGATGGACGCCGTCCGGATCGCCGTGACCTACCGCACGCCGGTGCTGCTGCTCTCCGACGGCTACCTCGCCAACGGCTCCGAGCCGTGGCGGCTGCCCGACGTGGCCGCCCTGCCCGCCGCGGCCCCGGACTTCGCCACCGGCCCGAACGACACCGGCGCCGACGGCAGCCCCGTCTTCCACCCGTACCTGCGGAACCCCGAGACCCTCGCCCGCCCCTGGGCGGTGCCCGGCACGGCCGGGATCGAGCACCGGGTCGGCGGGCTGGAGAAGGCCGACGTCACCGGCGACATCTCCTACGACCCGGCCAACCACGACCGGATGGTGCGCCTGCGCCGGGCGAAGGTGAAGGGCATCACCGTGCCCGACGTCGTCGTCGACGACCCCGCGGCGGCCACCGGCGGCCGCGCGGACGTGCTCGTGCTCGGCTGGGGGTCGACCTTCGGGCCCATCACCGCGGCCGTGCGCGAGGCCCGCCGCCAGGGCCTGTCCGTGGCGCAGACGCACCTGCGCCACCTCAACCCCTTCCCCGCCAACCTCGGCGAGGTGCTGCGCGGCTACTCCCGCGTGCTCGTGCCCGAGATGAACCTCGGCCAGCTCGCCCTGCTGCTGCGCGGGCGCTACCTCGTCGACGTCACCAGCTGCAACCAGGTGCGCGGCCTGCCCTTCACCTCGGCCGAGCTGGTCGAGGCGATCACGGCGCTGTCGCCCGTCGGACCAGGGCTGCCGCCCGTCCGCACCCCCGAGGAGACCCGATGACCGCCACCTCCGTCCCCCTCGGCATGCCCTCGCTCGGCACGCCCCGCTCCGGCCTGGCCGGCGTCCCGGCCCTGCCCGAGGGCGAGAAGCTCGGCAAGAAGGACTTCACCTCAGACTCCGAGGTGCGCTGGTGCCCGGGCTGCGGCGACTACGCGGTCCTCGCCGCCGTGCAGGGCTTCCTGCCCGAGCTCGGCCTGCGCCGGGAGAACGTCGTCTTCATCTCCGGGATCGGGTGCTCCTCGCGGTTCCCGTACTACCTGGACACCTTCGGGATGCACTCCATCCACGGCCGCGCCCCGGCGATCGCCACCGGCCTGGTCACCTCGCGCCCGGACCTGTCGGTGTTCGTCGTCACCGGCGACGGCGACGCGCTGTCCATCGGCGGCAACCACCTCATCCACGCGATGCGCCGCAACGTCAACATGACGATCCTGCTGTTCAACAACCGCATCTACGGGCTGACCAAGGGCCAGTACTCCCCCACCTCCGAGGCGGGCAAGGTCACCAAGTCCACCCCGGCGGGCTCGCTGGACTCCCCGTTCAACCCCGTCTCGCTGGCCCTGGGCGCCGAGGCGACCTTCGTGGCCCGCACCCTCGACTCCGACCGCAAGCACCTGACGTCGGTGCTGCGCGCGGCCGCCGAGCACCGCGGCACCTCGCTCGTCGAGATCTACCAGAACTGCCCGATCTTCAACGACGGCGCGTTCGACGTCCTCAAGGACCGCGACGAGTCCCAGGCCCGCCTCGTGCGCCTGGAGCACGGCGAGGAGCTGCGCTTCGGGCGCGAGGACGCCGAGAAGGTCGTCGTCCGCTCCGCCTCCGGCTTCGGGGTCGAGGTCGTGGACGCCGCGGCGGCCGGCGGCCGCGAGGTCGTCGTCCACGACGCCACGACGCCCGACCCGTCGCTGGCGTTCGCGCTCTCGCGCCTGGACGACGTGTCCATGGCGCACGTGCCGGTGGGGATCTTCCGCTCGGTGCACCGGCCGACCTACGACGACCTCGTGCGCGAGCAGCTCGACGACGCCCGCGAGGCGCAGGGCGGCCCGGCCACCGACGCCGACCTGGCCGCGCTGCTCGCCGGTGGGGACACCTGGACCGTGCAGTGACCCAGCGGGCCGGCGTCCTGTACGGGCTCTCGGCCTACCTCCTCTGGGGCGTCTTCCCGCTGTACTTCCCCCTCATGGCGCCGGCCGGCGCCGTGGAGGTGCTGCTGCACCGGGTGCTGTGGTCGCTGCTGTTCTGCGCGCTCGTCCTGACCGTCATCAGCGTGCTGCAGCGCGGTGCGGCCAGCACGTGGCGCCCGCTCGCGGCCCTGGCGCGCTCCCCGCGCCAGGTGGCGTGGCTGGCGCTGGCCGCCGTGGTGCTGGCGGTGAACTGGGGCGTCTACATCTACGCCACGACCACCGAGCACGTCATCGAGGCGTCGCTGGGCTACTTCGTCAACCCGCTGGTCACCGTCGCGCTCGCGGTGCTCCTGCTCGGCGAGCGGCTGCGCCGCCTGCAGTGGGTGGCCGTGGGCGTCGGCGCGGTGTCCGTCGTGGTGCTCACGGTCGACTACGGGCGCCCGCCGTGGATCGCGCTGGCCCTGGCGTGCAGCTTCGCCACCTACGGGCTGGCGAAGAAGAAGCTCGGCGTCGGGATGAGCGCGCTGACCAGCCTCACCGCCGAGACCGTCGTGCTCTTCCCGCTCGCGGCCGCCGCCCTGGTCTGGATCGAGCTCACCGGCCGCGGCACGTTCACCGCCGACCCGCCCGGGCACGCGCTGCTGCTGGCCACCACCGGCGTGGTGACCGCCGTCCCGCTGCTGCTCTTCGCCGCGGCGGCCCGGCGGGTGCCGCTGAGCACCACGGGCCTGCTGCAGTACGTGACCCCGGTGATCCAGCTCGGGCTGGGGGTGCTCGTGCTCGGCGAGCGGATGCCCGCCTCGCGCTGGGCCGGCTTCGCCCTCGTGTGGGTGGCCCTCGCCTTCCTCACCGCCGACGTGCTGCGCGCCGCCGGGGCCGAGCGCTCGCGCGCCCGCGCCCTGCGCACCGCCGCGGGCCACGGCACGAGCGCGATGAGCGCGCCGTGAGCACCCGCACGACCCGCTCCGCGACGACGACCGCGAGCACGACCACGCCGGAGGCGCTCCCCTCCCGCTCTGCGCTCCGCTCGGCGGTGCCGCTGGTCCTCGGCGTCCTGCTCGTCGCCGCGAACCTGCGCCCCACGCTCACCAGCGTCGGCCCGGTGCTGCCCGAGCTCCAGGGCGACCTCGGCCTGAGCGCCACGGGAGCGGGCGCGCTGGGCGCCCTGCCGCTGCTCACCTTCGCGGCGGCGGCTCCGCTGGTGCCGCGCCTGGCCCGGCGCCTGGGCGCGGAGCCGCTCATGGTGCTCTCCCTCGCGGTGCTGCTGGCCGGCACGGTGCTGCGCTCCCTCTCGGGGCCGGTCGGCGTCTTCGCCGGGACCGTGGTGCTGGCCGCCGGCATCGGAGCGGCCAACGTGCTGCTGCCCGCGGTGGTCAAGGCCCGCCTGCCCGACCGGGTCGGCCTGGTCACCTCCTGGTACGCCGCGACCCTGACGGTCGCCGCGGCCCTGGCCTCCGGCGTGGCCGTGCCGATCGCGCAGGCCAGCGCGGCCGGC
>NZ_JBZYWI010000176.1:0-5954 GCF_058932755.1 Quadrisphaera sp. DVD1 | reverse complement strand
TCCACCGAGGCCGCCAGGTGCCAGGCCCGGCGGTCGGCGTCGTGCCCACCGGAGAGCACCGACGCCAGCGCCCGGTGCGCCCGGCGGCGCTCGGTGCTCGTCGCCGCGCCGTAGACCGCCGAGCGCACCAGCGGGTGGCGCAGCTCCAGCGCCGCTCCGGCCACGTGCAGCAGCCCCGACCGCTCGGCGTCCTCCAGCGCCTCCTCTCCGGCGCCGAGCTCGGCGGCGGCCTGGCGGACGACGGCCGCCCGCCCGGAGTCGTCGGCCGCCGCGACGAGCAGCAGCCGCTGCGCCGCCGTGGGCAGCCGCCGGCAGCGGTCCGCGAACGCCCGCTGGACCCCCTCGGTCAGCGGCAGCCGCGTGGGCAGGGGCACGGCCCCGGTCAGCTGCTCGGCGCTCAGCGCCTCGCTCAGCTCGACCAGGGCGAGGGGGTTCCCGCCGGTGCTGGCGAGCAGCGCGTCGCGCACGTGCGCCGGCACCGCGACGCCGGCCCGCTCGGCCAGCAGCGCGCCCGCCGCCTCGGCGTCCACCCCGGCCAGGGTCAGGCTCGGCAGGTCGCCGCTGTCGAAGGTGCGCACGTCACCCTCGCGGGCGGCGAAGAGCAGGGCGACGCGCTCGGACTCCAGGCGGCGGGCGACGAACAGCAGCGCGGCCGCCGACGCGTCGTCCAGCCAGTGGGCGTCGTCGACGACGGCGAGGACCGGGGCGGCCTCGCTGGCCTCGGCGAGCAGGCTCAGCGTGGCGAGGAGGACGAGGAACCGGTCAGGGACGTCCTCACCGGTCTCCCCGAACGCCGCCCGCAGCGCCCGGGCCTGCGGGGCCGGGATCGCCTCGGCGCACCGCACCACCGGCCGCAGCAGGCGGTGCAGAGCCGCGAACGCCAGCGGGGACTCCGACTCCACGCCCTGCGTGCGCAGGACGGTGACGCCGGCCGCCCCCGCGACGACCTCGGCCAGCAGGGTCGACTTGCCCACCCCCGGCTGCCCGCGCAGCACCAGCGCCCCGCCGCGCCCGGCCCGGGCGCCGTCCAGCAGCGCGGCGACCGCGGCGGCCTCCCGTTCCCGTCCCCGCAGCACGCGCCGACCCTAGCGACGCACCACGGCAGCCGGGCCGTCAGAACCAGGACGCTGCCGGGGGCGCCGTCGTTCTGACACGGCAGGCCTGGCGGTTCTGCCGGCGCGAGGCCGGTGGCCGCGCTCGCAGGGTGGGAGGCGTCCCAGCAACCCCTGAGCCCGAGGAGCTCCCCATGATGAGCAGCACGCCCCGCACCTTCGTCGGCAGCACCACGTTCGCCGTCACCGGCATGACCTGCGCCCACTGCGAGCGGGCGGTGCGCCAGGAGATCGGTCAGGTCCCCGGCGTCTCGCGGGTCGACGTCGACCTGGCCACCGGCTCCGTGACGGTCTTCGCCGAGCGGCCCGTCGACCGCGCCGACATCACCGCCGCCGTCGACGAGGCCGGCTACGCCCTCGTCCCGTGACCGCCGCACCCCGAGGAGGCGCGATGACCACCACCGACATCACCCCGACCACTCCGACGAGCACGCGCCTCGACATCGGGGGCATGACCTGCGCCTCGTGCGTCGCCCGCGTGGAGCGCGCGCTGCGCCGCGTCGACGGCGTGGCAGAGGCGCAGGTCAACCTGGCCACCGAGGTGGCTGCCGTCACCTACGACCCCGGCGCGGTCGGCGTCGGCGACCTGCAGGCCGCGGTCGAGCGCGCCGGCTACACCGCGACGCCGCGGCGCACGGCCGCGGAGGCGCCCGAGCAGCCGAGCCCGGACGACGTGCGGAACACCGGGGACGCCGAGCCCGACGCCTCCCTGGCGGCGCTGGAGCGCCGCTGGCAGACCACTCTCGCCGTCGGCCTGGGCCTGATGGTGCTCATGTACGTGCCGCTGCCGATCGACGCGATGGACTGGCTGATGCCGGCGATCTTCGTCGTGGCCACGGTGGTGCAGCCCTGGGCCGGGCGGGAGGTGTACGCGGCGGCGTGGGCGGCGGCCAAGCACCGCACCACGACGATGGACACCCTCGTGGCGCTGGGCACCGGCGTCGCGTACCTCTACAGCGCGTTCGTCACCCTGTGGCCCGGCGTCGCGGAGGGCTGGGGGCTGCCGCTGCACGTCTACTTCGAGACGAGCCTGGTGATCCTCGCCCTCGTGCTCGCCGGGCGGTGGATGGAGGCCCGTGCCAAGAAGCGCACCGCCGCGGCGATCACCGCCCTCGTCGGCCTTGCGCCCACGACGGCGCGGGTGCTGCGCGACGGCCGCGAGGTCGACGTCCCGGTCGAGCAGGTCGTGGTCGGCGACCTCGTGCGGGTGCGCCCGGGGGAGGCGGTGCCGGTCGACGGCGTCGTCACCTCCGGCGCGACCGCCGTCGACGAGAGCATGCTCACCGGCGAGAGCCTGCCGGTGGACAAGGGCGTCGGGGACGCCGTGATCGGCGCGACCCTCAACCGCACCGGCTCGGTCGTCCTGCGTACGACCGCCGTCGGCGCCGACACCGCCCTCGCGCAGATCGTCCGGCTGGTCGAGGACGCCCAGGGCGCCAAGGTGCCCATGCAGCGCCTCGCCGACCGGGTCTCGGCGTGGTTCGTGCCGGCGGTCCTGGTCCTGGCGGTCGCGACGTTCGCCGCCTGGGCGCTGCTCGGGCCGGACGCCGACCGGCTCACGATGGCGATCAGCACCACCATCGCCGTCCTCATCATCGCCTGCCCGTGCGCGCTCGGGCTCGCGACGCCGACCGCGGTCATGGTCGGCACCGGCCGCGCCGCCGAGCTCGGCATCCTCATCCGCAACGGCGAGGCGCTGGAGACCGCCCGCCGCGTCACCGCCGTCGTGCTCGACAAGACCGGCACCCTCACCCGCGGCGAGCCGGCGCTCACCGGCCTCGCTGCCGCACCCGGGTGGCGCGAGGAGGACGTGCTGGCCCTGGCCGCGGCCGCCGAGACCGGCAGCGAGCACCCCGTCGCCTCGGCCGTCGTGGCCGCCGCCAGCGAGCGCGGGCTGGCGCTGCCGGAGGTGCACGCCTTCGAGGCCGTCCCCGGGCACGGCATCGACGCCGTCGTGGCGGGCCGCCCGGTCGCGGTCGGCAACGCCGCCCTCATGGCGGCCCGCAGCGTCGACGTCATCCCGCTGACCGCGGCGGCGCAGCGCGCTGCGGCCGACGGAGCCACGCCGCTGTTCGTCGCGGTCGACGGCGCGCTCGCGGGCGTCCTCACCGTCGCCGACACGGTGCGGCCGGAGTCCGCCGAGGCCGTCGCCCGGCTCCAGGCTCTCGGCCTGCAGGTGGTGATGCTCACCGGTGACGCGGCCGCCACGGCCCGCACCATCGCCGCCCAGGTCGGCATCGCCGACGTCCTCGCCGAGGTGCTGCCCGCCGACAAGGCCGCCGCGGTGGCCGCGCTGCGCGAGCAGGGGCACGTCGTCGCGATGGTCGGCGACGGCATCAACGACGCCGCGGCCCTGTCCACCGCCGACGTCGGCATCGCCATCGGCACCGGCGCGGACGTCGCGATCGCCGCCTCCGACATCACCCTCGTCGGCGGCGACCTGCGCAGCGTCGTCGCGGCGATCGCGCTGTCGCGGCGCACCGTCACCACGATGAAGCAGGGCCTGGTGTGGGCGTTCGGCTACAACCTGCTCCTCATCCCGGTGGCCGCCGGCGCCCTGTACGGCCTCGACGGGCTGCTCCTGGATCCGGTGCTGGCCAGCGCCGCGATGGCGATGAGCTCGGTCAGCGTGCTGACCAACGCCCTGCGGCTGCGCCGCTTCCGGCGCCCGGCCGGCGTCGCGGAGGTCCTGCACCCGCCGGTGGCCGCGCGCCTGGGCCAGTACGCGTACCTCGCCGGGGTCGCCGTCCTGGCACTGACCCTGGGGGCGGGTCTGACCGCCCTGAGCCGGACGGACGGCGCCGAGCGCGGCATGAACGGCGTCCTGGCCTGGACCCAGCGCACCGGCATGCCCGTGCGGCCCGCCATGAGCACGATGATGACCGCCGACGTCGAGGCCACCGACTCCCTCACCGCGGGCCTCGAGGTGCGCCTCGACGTCCCCGCCGGCACCCGACCGGGCCGGCCGACCCGGGCGGTCGTCACGCTGCTGGACGTCACGACCGGCGCTCCGGTCGACGACCTCACCCTCAGCCACGAGGTCTGGATGCACCTCATCGTCACCCGCGCCGACCTCGGGACGTTCGCGCACGTCCACCCCGAGCCCACCGGCCGCCCCGGCGAGCTCGCCGTGGACCTGACCTTCCCCACGGCGGGGGAGTACGTGGTCAACGCCGAGTTCCGGCGGCAGGGGGAGATGGGCGACGTCCACGACCGGCAGGTGCTCACCGTCGCCGGGCCGCCCGCACCGGCGCAGCCGCTGACCGAGAGCGGGCGCACGGCCGTCGTGGACGGCGTCCGCGTCGACCTCCACGGGCTGGCGGTGGTGGGCGCCGGCAGCGACCTGGAGATGTCGTTCACCGACGCCGCCACGGGCCGCCCGCTGGACGACCTGCAGCCCTACCTCGCCGCCGCCGGGCACGTCGTGGTCATGCGCGCGGACGGGCAGACCTTCGCCCACGAGCACGCCGAGGTCGAGGACGCCGACGGCGACCCGGTCTTCGCGCTGCCCGGCCAGCGGTTCGGGCCCGAGCTGGGCCTGCACGTCCGCTTCGACGCCCCGGGCCTGCACCGGCTGTGGGCCCAGGTCCGGCTCGCCGACGGCCGCGTCATCACCGCCCCCTTCACCGTGGAGGCGCGCTGAAACCCGATGGCGAGCGGACGCCGTCCCGACCACGCTGTCCGGGTGGAGCGGATCAACGACAAGCTGCTGTCCTGGGCCTCGATCCTCGAGCCGGAGACCCGCGCGCAGGCCGAGCGGGCGGCGTCCATGCCGTTCATCCAGCCGCACCTGGCGCTGATGCCCGACGCCCACCTCGGCAAGGGGGCGACCGTCGGGTCGGTCATCCCCACCGAGGGTGCGATCATCCCGGCCGCGGTGGGCGTCGACATCGGCTGCGGCATGATCGCCGTCCGCACCCAGTGGCGGCGCCAGGACGTCGAGCGCGCGGGCAAGCTGTCGCGGCTGCGCACCGCGATCGAGCACGCCATCCCGCTGTCGGCCGGCGTCTACAACAAGAAGCTGACGCCGAGCGCGGGGGAGCGGGTCGCCGAGCTGGAACGCGCGGCCGAGCAGGCCGGCGTCCGCCCGGACGCCGCCGCGGGGAACTGGCGCCTCCAGCTCGGCAGCCTCGGCTCGGGCAACCACTTCATCGAGGTCAGCGTCGACGAGACCGACCGCGTGTGGCTGTTCCTGCACTCCGGCAGCCGCGGGGTGGGCAACAAGATGGCGATGCGCCACATCGCCGTCGCGGTCGAGGTCTGCCGCAAGGCGGACGTCGACCTGCCCGAGCGCGACCTGGCGTACCTCACCGAGGGGACGCGGCAGTTCGACGCGTACATCGCCGACCTGCGCTGGGCGCAGCGCTTCGCCCTGCTCAACCGCGAGGAGATGATGGACCGGGTCGTCACCGCCGTCTCCCACCACCTCGGCGAGCACGTGGAGGAGGCCGAGCGCATCAACTGCCACCACAACTTCACCGAGCGCGAGGAGCACTTCGGCGCCGAGCTGTGGGTCTCGCGCAAGGGCGCGATCAAGGCCGACGTCGGGGACGCCGGCCTGATCCCCGGGTCGATGGGGACGGCGTCCTACGTGGTCACCGGGCGTGGCAACCCGGACTCGCTGAACTCGAGCCCCCACGGCGCCGGGCGCAGCCTGTCGCGCACCGCGGCGCGCAAGCAGTTCACCCGCGAGCAGCTGCGCGAGGCGATGAAGGGCATCGAGTACCGCGACACCGACGCGTTCCTCGACGAGATCCCTGCGGCGTACAAGGACATCGACACGGTGATGGCCGACGCCGCGGACCTCGTCGAGGTGCGCCACACCCTGCGGCGGATCGTCAA
>NZ_JBZYWI010000175.1:0-6003 GCF_058932755.1 Quadrisphaera sp. DVD1 | reverse complement strand
CTGCACCTGCGCGTGCACCCCGCGGTCCCCGTGCCGGCGCGCACGCCGGAGGGCGGGCGGGCCGCGCAGGTGGCGGCGATGACGCAGGACTGCGTGGACGTGCTCTCGGACGCCGTGCGGGCCCACCCCCAGGACTGGCACGTGCTGCAGCGCGTCTTCGACGCCGACCTCGAGCCGTCGGGGGAGCCGTCATGAGGGTCGGGATCGTCTGCCCGTACTCCCTGGACGTGCCCGGCGGCGTCCAGGGGCACGTCCTCGGCCTGGCCGAGCGGCTGCTCGCGAAGGGCCACGACGTCTCGGTGCTCGCGCCGGTGGACGAGGACACCCCCGTGCCGGGCCACGTCGTCTCGGCCGGGCGCGCGGTCGCGGTGCCCTACAACGGCTCGGTGGCCCGCGTGGGCTTCGGGCCGGCGACCGCCCTGCGCGTGCGCCGGTGGGTCACCGAGGGCGGCTTCGACGTCCTGCACCTGCACGAGCCGATCACCCCCAGCGCCTCCCTGCTGGCCCTGTGGGCCGCGACCGGGCCCGTCGTGGCCACCTTCCACTCCGCGCAGCTGCGCTCGCGGGCGCTGCAGGCCGCCGCGCCGCTGGTGCTCCCGAGCCTGGAGCGGATCAGCGCCCGGATCGCGGTGAGCGAGGACGCCCGGCGCACCGTGGTGGACCACCTCGGGGGCGACGCGGTCGTGATCCCCAACGGCGTGGACGTCGACCGCTTCGCCCGCGCGGCGCCCCGGGCTGCGTGGCGGGGCCGGCCCGGGGCCCCGACCGTGGCCTTCCTCGGCCGCCTGGAGGAGCCGCGGAAGGGCTTCGGCGTCCTCGCGCAGGCGCTGCCGGCGCTGCGCGCGGCCCACCCCGGCCTGCGCGTGCTCGTCGCCGGGCGCGGCGACGCGGCCGAGGCGCGCGCGCTGGCCGGTGTGCACGCCGGCGCCCTGGAGCTGCTGGGCCCGGTCTCCGAGGACGACAAGGCCGCCCTGCTCGCCTCGGTCGACGCCTACGTCGCCCCGCAGGTCGGCGGCGAGAGCTTCGGGATCGTGCTCGTGGAGGCGATGAGCGCCGGCGCCGCCGTCGTCGCCAGCGCCCTGCCCTCCTTCGGGCGCGTGCTCGAGGACGGCCGCCTCGGCGTGCTGGCCGCGGTCGGCGACCCGGCGGCCCTGGCCGCTGCGGTCGCGGGCGTGCTCGACCAGCCCGCCCGCCGGGCCGCGCTGGTCGCGGCCGCTCGCACCGCCGTCCGCCGCTACGACTGGCGGGTGGTGACCGACCAGGTGGTCGCCGTCTACGAGACCGTGGCCGGGGCCGGCGCGGTGGGGCCCCGGGCCGCGAGCACGCGCTGGGGGCTGGTGTGAGCGCCTCGGCCGTGGCCCTGCTCGTGGTCGGGGCGGCGCTCGTGCTGGCCGGGGTGGCCTGGGCGCTGACGGCCACGGCGGCGCGCCTGGACCGGCTCCACCACCGGGTGGAGACGAGCCGGGCCAGCCTGGACGCCCAGCTGCTGCGCCGCGCGGGCGCCGCCGAGCAGCTCGCCCTGTCCGGGCTGCTCGACCCGGCGACCGCGCTGCTGCTGGCCAGCGCCGCCGGGGAGGCCCTGGGCGCCGAGGGCGAGGCCGAGCGCGCCGGCGCCGAGTCCGACCTCTCCCGGGCGCTGCGCGCGGCCCTGCCCCCGGCGACCGTGGCCGCGCTGCGGCGCGGCCCCGCGGGCGCCCGCCTGCTCGACGACCTCGACGCGGCGTGCCAGCGCGCGGTGCTGGCGCGGCGCTTCGCCAACGACGCCGTCGCGCAGACCCTCCGCGTGCGCCGCACCCGCGTGGTGCGCTGGGGCCGCCTCGCCGGCCGCGCCGCCCTGCCGCGGCCCTTCGACGCCGACGACGAGCCGCCCGCGCTCGCGGCCGAGCACGTCCTGCCCCGACCGGGAGGACCGCGGTGAGCGCACCGGAGGACGACGCCTGGCGCGAGTGGACCCTCGGCGAGGACGGCCTGTGGCACCGGCGCGGCGCGCGCGTTCTGCTGCTGTCGGGGGACCGGGCGGGCGACCCGGGCGCGGTGCGGATCCTGCTCGTGCGCGGCCACGACGTCGACGACCCGCAGCGCTCGTGGTGGTTCACCGTCGGCGGCGGGATCGACGCGGGGGAGACCCCGCTGGAGGCGGCCGTGCGCGAGGTCGCCGAGGAGACCGGCCTGGTCCTGCCGCCGGCGTCCGTGGTCGGGCCCGTTCTCGAGCGCAGCGCCGTCTTCGACTTCTTCGCCCGCACCTGCCGCCAGGACGAGCTCATCTACCTGGCCTGGCTCGAGCCGGGGCAGGAGGACCTCGCCCTGAGCTCGCAGGGCTGGACCGCGGTCGAGCGGGCCAGCGTCGACGAGCTGCGCTGGTGGCGCCTGGACGACCTCGCCGCCGCCGAGGCGGGCGGGGCCGAGGTGTTCCCGCAGGGCCTCGCCGGGCTCGTGGCCGAGCTCGTGCCCGGCTGGGACGGCGTCCTGCGCGGCCTCGGGGAGGGGCGCGGATGACGCCCGGCGAGGTCGTGGAGATCCACCTCGCGGACGCCGGCGGCGCGCCGATGCGGTCGGTCGCCGCCGCGCGGGCGGTGCCCGGAGGGCTCGCCGGTGACCGCTACCAGCTCGGCACCGGGCACTGGTCCTCCCGGGCGGTGTGGCGCGACGACGTCACGCTGGTGGCCGCGGAGGACCTCGCGGCCGCGGAGGCCGAGCACGGCGTCGCCCTGGGTGGCGGGGCCTCGCGGCGCAACGTGGTCACCGCCGGGGTCGACCTCGCCGCGGTCGTCGGCGCGCGGCTGCGGATCGGGGAGGCCGTCCTGCGCGCGGACCGCCCGTGCGACCCGTGCCGGTACCTCGACGGCCTCACCGGGGGCCCGGCGAAGGCCGCGCTGGCCGGGCGCGGCGGCCTGCGGGCGACCGTGCTCGTGCCGGGCCGCCTCGCGGTGGGCGACGCCGTCGAGGTGCTGGCGCCGGGCGACTAGTCGTCGACCCCGCGGGCGGTGAGGGCCTCCCCGAGCAGGTGCGCGTGGCGCAGGCTCCGGATCACCAGCGGGACGACGAGGGCGCGCGGGCTGCGCTCGAGGCCGCGCGCGCGGCGGGCCTCGCCGACCTCCGCGGCGGTGCGGGCCAGCACGGGCACGGAGCGGATGGTCAGCGCCAGCAGCAGGGCCACGCGCTCCGGCTCCACCCCGATGCGCCGCAGCGGGCCCAGGGCGCGGGCGAGGGCGGCCAGCAGGTCGCTCACCCGGGTCGTGAGGGTCACCACGGCGGCGGCGAGCACGGCCACGAGCAGCGTGCCGACGACGACGACGGCCGCCCGCCAGCCGCCCGCCCACCACTGGAACGGCACGAGCACCGCCACCACCCAGCGCAGCGGCCACAGCTGGGCCAGCGCCACCCGCACCGGCAGGGCGGCCAGGACGACGAGCACGGCGTCGACCGCGACGCCGACCGCGACCGCGGCCGGGGTGCGCACCGCCACGAGCAGGGCCGTGGCCAGCGCGAGGCCGAGCAGCTTCGCGCCCGCGGGGCGGCGGTGCAGCCAGGAGGTGCCGGGGCGGTAGAGGCCGATCACGCCATCAGGTCCCGGTAGGCGGCCACCGCCTGCGCCGGTGGCGCGTCGTGGACCACCCGCCCCGCGTCGACGACGAGCACCCGGTCCGCGCCGGCGAGGAGGTCCAGGTGGTGGGTGACGAGCACCACCTGCTGCGGCAGGTCGTCGACCACCTCGGCGATGCGGCGGGCGTTGCGCAGGTCCAGGAGCGTGGTCGGCTCGTCCATGACGAGCACCGCGGGCTCCAGCACGAGCACCGAGGCCAGCGCGAGCAGCTGCTTCTGGCCGCCGCTGAGCAGGTGCGCGGGGTGGTCGGCGTGCCCCTCCAGGCCGAACCGCTCGAGCACCTGCGCCACGCGCCGCTCGGACTCCGCGCGCGTGAGCCGGGCCCGCCGCAGCGAGAACGCGACGTCCTCGGCGACGGTGGGCATGACGATCTGGGCGTCGGGGTCGCTGAAGAGGAACCCCACCCGACGGCGCACCGCGGCGCCGTCGCGGCGCACGTCGAGACCGTCCACCGCCACGGTGCCCTCGTCGGGCAGCACGAGCCCGTTGAGGGTGCGCGCCAGGGTCGACTTGCCCGACCCGTTGGCGCCGATCACCCCGATCCGCCGCTCCGGCAGGTCCAGGGAGATCCCGTCGAGGACCAGGCGGTCGCCGAAGCGGTGGCGCACCCCCCGCAGCGAGATCACGCGGAGCCGGGCCTCAGCGCCGCCCGGCCAGGCGCCGCGGCGGCGCCAGCACCGGGTAGCCGCGGTGCACGGCCACCGCGACGCTGGCGGCGACCAGCGCCTTGAGGGCGTCGCCGGGCAGGTAGACCACGGCGGCGGCCGCCGTGGCGAGCACGCTCGAGGTGCCGGTGACGAACGCGGAGACCGGGATGCCGAAGAGGTAGACGACGCCGATGCCGCCGATGGCGTTGGCCCCGAACATCCACGGCAGCACCCCGCGCGCCGGGCGCCGCTCGGCCAGCCAGCCGACCACCGCCGCGCCGACCGGCCAGCCCACGAGGTAGCCGGCGGTCGGGCCGGCGAAGACCGCGAGGCCCCCGCGGCCGCCGCTGAGCAGGGGCAGGCCCGCCGCCACGAGCACGAGCAGCACGAGCACCGCCAGGGCGCCGCGCCGCCAGCCGAGCACCGAGCCGGCGAGCATGACGCCCAGGGTCTGCAGCGTGATCGGCACGGCCGAGCCGAAGACGTACAGCGGCGGCGCCAGGCCCATCGCGGCGATGAGGGCGGCGAAGACGGCGACCAGCGCCAGGTCGCGGGCGGGCAGTCGGCGAGCGGGCACGGGGGCTCCTCGGGGCGGGGCCCGGCGCGCCGGGCGGTGGGCGCGCACGCCACGGGCGGCACGCACTCGCGTCGGCGCGGGTGGCTGCATCCTAGGGACGACCGGGGCACCTCCGCGCGGACCTACCATGGGGGTGCAGCTCCGCTCCCGTCCCGCGAAGAAGGTCCTGATGTCCGCGCCGCTCGACTCCGCCGTCCCGCAGTCCTCCGACTCCCCGGCCGCCGGCGCCGCCCTCGTCGGCACGCAGCGGGTCAAGCGCGGCATGGCCCAGCAGGTCAAGGGCGGCGTCATCATGGACGTCGTCACCGCCGACCAGGCGCGCATCGCCGAGGACGCCGGCGCGGTCGCCGTCATGGCCCTCGAGCGCGTGCCCGCCGACATCCGCGCGCAGGGCGGCGTGGCCCGGATGAGCGACCCGGACCTCATCGACGCGATCACCGCCACGGTGTCCATCCCCGTGATGGCCAAGGTGCGGATCGGGCACTTCGTCGAGGCGCAGGTGCTCCAGAGCCTCGGCGTCGACTACATCGACGAGTCCGAGGTGCTCACCCCGGCCGACTACACCCACCACATCGACAAGGGCGCGTTCACGGTGCCCTTCGTCTGCGGCGCCACCAACCTCGGGGAGGCGCTGCGCCGCATCACCGAGGGCGCGGCGATGATCCGCTCCAAGGGCGAGGCCGGCACCGGCGACGTCTCCAACGCGGTCACGCACATGCGCACCATCCGCTCCGAGATCAACCGGCTGCGCTCGATGAGCCCCGACGAGCTGTTCGTGGCGGCCAAGGAGCTCCAGGCGCCCTACGACCTCGTGGCCTCCGTCGCCCGCGAGGGCAAGCTGCCGGTCGTCCTCTTCACCGCCGGGGGCATCGCCACCCCGGCGGACGCGGCGATGATGATGCAGCTCGGCGCCGACGGCGTCTTCGTGGGCTCGGGCATCTTCAAGTCCGGCGACCCGGCGCGGCGCGCCGAGGCGATCGTGCAGGCCACGACGTTCTACGACGACCCGGACGTCATCGCCAAGGTCTCCCGCGGCCTCGGTGAGGCCATGGTGGGGATCAACGTCGAGGACGTTCCCGAGCCGCACCGCCTGGCCCAGCGCGGCTGGTGACCGCCCGCACCACCTGAGCGGATCCGCCCCGCTCCCGACCACCTGCGCACGGGGTGGCCCCGTG
>NZ_JBZYWI010000174.1:0-6015 GCF_058932755.1 Quadrisphaera sp. DVD1 | reverse complement strand
CGGGCGCGACGACGGGCACGGCACCGTCCGGCAGGAGCTGGCGCGCGGCCTCGGCCTGCGCGCCGAGGACCACAAGCACCGGGCTGCAGCCGCCCTCCCGCAGCGCGGCGACCCGGCTGACGAGCCACGGCGTCCCGCTCGCGTCGCGGGCCAGGGCCTTCGGGCCGCCGAAGCGGGTGCCGGCGCCTGCGGCGAGCAGGATGCCGGCCACCCCGTGCAGGCCCTGCCCGGAGGCGGGCCGGGCGGGCTTGTCGCGCTGGCGCACCCGCAGCCCGGAGGCGACCAGGCGCACGAGCAGCTCGCGGGCTGTCACCTGCTGCGCGCCCAGGGCCACGAGGTCGGGCACCGCGGCGTCGGGCACGTCGTAGTGGTCCGCGTCGAAGCTGCGCGGCGGGAGCGCCGCCCGGGCGGCGAAGGCGTGCAGCTCGTCCAGGGAGGTGTCGCTGACCAGGTGCGCCCACAGGCGGCCGTGGGCCGGCCAGCGCGCCTCGTCGACCAGCACCGCCACGAGCCCACCCTACGAGCCCTCGCCGAACCGCACTTCCCGCCAGGAGTGCGCCTCAGGAGCGCCCACGAACCGCACTTCCCGCCAGAAGTGCGGAAGGGGAGCGCCCACGAACCGCACTTCCCGCCAGAAGTGCGGAAGGGGAGGCGCGGCAGGCCCCGGACGCGCCGAGGGCGGCACCCCTGGTGGGGTGCCGCCCTCGGACGGTGGGTCAGGTGGTGCGGGTGGCGCAGGAGGCAGGACTCAGAAGTCCATCCCGCCCATGCCGCCGTCGCCGCCCGGAGCGGCCGCAGCGGCCTTCTCCGGCTTGTCGGCGATGACGGCCTCGGTGGTGAGGAACAGGCCGGCGATGCTGGCCGCGTTCTGCAGCGCCGAGCGGGTCACCTTGGCGGGGTCGATGATCCCGGTGGCCACCATGTCGACGTACTCGTTGGTCGCGGCGTTGAGGCCGTGACCGGTCTCCAGGTTGCGCACGCGCTCGGCGACGACGCCGCCCTCGAGACCGGCGTTGATCGCGATCTGCTTGAGCGGGGCCTCGATGGCGACGCGGACGATGTTGGCGCCCGTCGCCTCGTCACCGGTCAGGCCGAGACCGTCGAACGCGGTCTTGCCGGCCTGGATGAGGGCCACGCCGCCACCGGCGACGATGCCCTCCTCGACGGCCGCCTTCGCGTTGCGCACGGCGTCCTCGATGCGGTGCTTGCGCTCCTTGAGCTCGACCTCGGTCGCCGCGCCGGCCTTGATGACGGCGACGCCGCCGGCCAGCTTGGCCAGGCGCTCCTGCAGCTTCTCGCGGTCGTAGTCGGAGTCGCTGCGCTCGATCTCGGAGCGGATCTGGTTGACCCGGCCGGCGATCTGGTCGGCGTCACCGGCGCCCTCGACGATCGTCGTCTCGTCCTTGGTGACGACGATCTTGCGGGCGCGGCCCAGCAGGTCCAGGCCCGCGGTGTCGAGCTTGAGGCCGACCTCCTCGGAGATGACCTGGCCACCGGTGAGGATCGCGATGTCCTGCAGCATGGCCTTGCGGCGGTCGCCGAAGCCGGGGGCCTTGACGGCCACCGAGCGGAAGATGCCGCGGATCTTGTTGACGACCAGGGTGGCCAGGGCCTCGCCCTCGACGTCCTCGGAGATGATCGCCAGCGGCTTGCCGGACTGGGTGACCTTCTCCAGCAGCGGCAGCAGGTCCTTGATCGAGGAGATCTTGGAGTTGACGACGAGGATGTAGGGGTCGTCGAGGACGGCCTCCATGCGCTCGGAGTCGGTGACGAAGTAGGGCGAGATGTAGCCCTTGTCGAAGCGCATGCCCTCGGTGAGCTCGAGCTCCAGGCCGAAGGTGTTCGACTCCTCGACCGTGATCACGCCCTCCTTGCCGACCTTGTCCATCGCCTCGGCGATGAGCTCGCCGATCTGCGGGTCAGCGGCGGAGATGGACGCGGTGGCCGCGATCTGCTCGCGGGTCTCGACCTCGACGGCGTTCTCGAGCAGCTGCGCGGAGACCGCGGCGACGGCGGCCTCGATGCCCTTGCGCAGCGCCATCGGGTTCGCCCCGGCGGCCACGTTGCGCAGGCCCTCGCGGACCATGGCCTGGGCCAGCACGGTGGCGGTGGTGGTGCCGTCGCCAGCGACGTCGTCCGTCTTCTTGGCGACCTCCTTGACGAGCTCGGCGCCGATCTTCTCGTAGGGGTCCTCGAGGTCGATCTCCTTGGCGATGCTCACGCCGTCGTTGGTGATCGTGGGGGCGCCCCACTTCTTCTCGAGCACGACGTTGCGGCCCTTGGGCCCGAGGGTGACCTTGACGGCGTCGGCGAGGGTGTTCATGCCCCGCTCGAGACCGCGGCGGGCCTCCTCGTTGAAGGAGATGGTCTTTGCCATGCGGATGGTCCTCCCGGAACGGGTGGCGGTGTCGGCCGCGCCGGTGCCCGCGACGGACGCCGCCCCAGCACCGGTCACGTCCCGGGCCTCAGCGGCTCACCAGCACGGCCAGGAGCGTTGGCTCCAGGTCGTGGTTGGCACTCGGGTGTCCTGAGTGCCAGTCCCAAGACTGGCACTCTCACCGCCCGAGTGCAAACCCCCACGGGGCCGAGACGGCGAACGGCGCCGCCCCGCTCCCGCGGGACGACGCCGTTCGCGCGCTGACGAGTCCTCAGGCGAGGCGGACGGCCTCGGCCTGCGGGCCCTTCTGGCCGGTGCCGACCTCGAACTCGACGGCCTGGCCCTCCTCGAGGGAGCGGTAGCCGTCCATCTGGATGGCGGACCAGTGAACGAAGACGTCCGGGCCACCGTCGACGGTGATGAACCCGTACCCCTTCTCGGCGTTGAACCACTTCACGGTTCCCTGAGCCATGTCCTTGCTCCTGTATCACTGCGGTGGTGCAGCGCGGACAGTTCGCCCGCGCCGGGTCTGGAGAGTTCGCGTGGATCCGCGTGGACCCCCGTGCGGCCCCCCGTGCAGGTGCAGAAGGACGTGCTCACACAGAACTGCTCGACCGCGAGCAGGCTAGCGCGGCGGGCCCCGCCGGCGCGAGGGTCGTGCACAGGCTCGAACAGGGGCGGGTGCGCAGGTCAGGACGCCGGCGCGCGCCTCGGTCAGGGGGTCCAGTCGGGGCCCAGGACGACGGTGAGCGAGCCGCTCTCGGCGTCGGCGTCCTCGATCGCCACCGCGCCCAGGTCGTCGGCGACCGCGGCGGCGGTGGACGCGAGCTCGGCGTCGGCGTAGGTGACCGTGGTGGACCGCACGGTCGCGCCGCGCTCGTTGCCGGTGCTCGCCACGGACCAGCCCTGGCGCTGCAGCGCCGAGGAGGCCCTGGCCGCCAGACCGGTCGTCTTCGTCCCGTTGAGCACGACCAGCGGCACGGACGTGTCCGGCTCGGCGCTCTCCTCGTCGGCCTCGTCGGCCTCCACCGGCGCCTCGTCCGCCTCGGCCACGGGCTCGCTCACGACCTCCACCGCGGCGGCGGGGGCGGCCGGCTCGGCGGGGACGTCGGCGGGCACGGTCTCGACCACGGCGGCCGGGGCCTGCTCGGAGGCGACCACGGCGGTGCCGGGGTCGGTGGTGGCCCCGTCGCCACCACCGCCCAGGAGGTTCACCGCACCCAGGGCCACGACCCCGGCCACGCCGGCGACGAGCGCCGAGGGCACCAGGGGCAGGATCCGGCTCGGCCGGGCGCGGTGCGCGCCGCGCCGCGCGTCCTCGGGGACGGGGGCGTCGAACTCGTCGCGGGGGTAGCGCCTGCTCACAGAACGTGAGGCTACGCAGTCACACCCTCTCGGGGGCGGAATTCGCCGACCCGGCGCGGCGCTGGTCGCGCAGCCGCCGCAGGCGCTGGACCAGCAGCGGGTCGGCGGCCATCGCGGCCGGGTCCTCGAGGAGGGCGTTGAGGACCTGGTAGTACCGGGTGGCGGAGAGGTCGAACGCCTCGCGCACCGCCTGCTCCTTGGCGCCCTGGTGCTTCCACCAGCGCCGCTCGAACTCCAGCACCGCCCGGTCGCGCTCCGACAGGCCGGGGGGCTGCGACGGCGCGGGGTCGCGGTCGGCGTCCACCCCTCCACTGTAGGACCGGACGACACCGGTGTCGTTCTCCCCGGGCCCTAGCCTTCGGGGGTGGAGCAGGACGCGGGCGGGGCCCTGGTGGGGCTGGACGGCGTGCACCCGAGCTGGACCGCGGCGCTGGCCCCGGTGCGGGCCGAGCTGGCGTCCGCGGCGGCGCGCGCGGACGACGAGCGGGCCCGCGGCGCCGTGGTCCTGCCGGCCCCCGACCGGGTCCTGCGGGCCCTGCGCACCCCGCTGGAGGAGGTGCGGGTGCTCGTGGTGGGCCAGGACCCCTACCCGACCCCCGGCCACGCGATGGGCCTGGCCTTCTCCGTCGCGCCGGACGTGCGGCCGCTGCCCCCGACGCTGCGCAACGTCCTGCGCGAGCTCGTGGCCGACACCGGGGTCCCCACCCCGAGCACGGGTGACCTCTCCCCCTGGGCTCAGCGCGGGGTGCTGCTGCTCAACCGGGTGCTCACCGTGCGCGCCGGGGAGTCGGGCTCGCACCGCCGGATCGGCTGGGAGCGGGTGACCGACCAGGTCGTGCGGGCGCTGGCCGCCCGGGGCGGTCCCCTGGTCTCGGTGCTCTGGGGCCGCGACGCGCAGTCGGTGCAGCCGCTGCTGGCGGGCACGGCCGTGGTCACCGGGGTGCACCCCAGCCCCCTGTCGGCCTCGCGGGGGTTCACCGGCTCGCGGCCCTTCACCGCGGTCGACGCGCTGCTGGCCGCCCAGGGGGCGCCACCGGTGGAGTGGGCGCTCCCCTGACCGCGCGGGCCGCGCCGGCCCCGGCCCGTCGTACCGTGCCGGGGTGGACAGCGCACTCCCCGACCAGCCGCTGCGGTGGCGCCGGTACGTCGCCCTGGGCGACTCCTTCACCGAGGGCCTGACGGACCCCGACCCGCACCGCCCGCAGGGCTACCGCGGGTGGGCCGACCGCCTCGCCGAGCACCTGGACGCCGGCGCCCGCGAGGCCGGCGGCCCCGGCGTGGAGTACGCCAACCTCGCCGTCCGCGGCCGGCTGCTCGCCGCGATCCTCGCCGAGCAGGTGCCGGTGGCGCTGGCCAGCGGCGCGGACCTCGTGAGCATCGCGGGCGGCGGCAACGACCTGCTGCGCCCGCGCGCCGACGTCGACGCGCTCGCCGCGAGCATGGACGACGCCGTGGCGGCGCTGCGCGGGACCGGCGCGGACGTGCTGCTGGTGACCGGCTTCGACCCGCGGTCGCTGCCCGTGGTGCGCCTCACCCGGGGCCGGGTGGCCGCCTACAACCTGCAGCTGTGGGCCACGGCCCGCCGCCACGGCGCGGCCGTCCTCGACCTGTGGTCGCTGCGCGCCCTCTACGACCTGCGGATGTGGGCGCCGGACCGGATCCACCTCAGCGCCGAGGGGCACCGGCGGGTGGCCCTGGCCGCGCTGGCGGCCCTGCGCGGCGGGGCCGAGGCCCCCGCGGCGGACTGGGCGCAGCCGCTGCCCCCCGAGGGCGGGCGCTCGCGGCTGCTCGCGGCCCGCGAGGACGCCGCCTGGGCGCGCAGGCACCTGGCGCCGTGGGTGCAGCGCCGCCTGACCGGGCGCTCGAGCGGGGACGCCGTCCAGCCCAAGCGCCCCGTCCCCGCGCCGCTGCAGGGCGCGCCGGTCAGTGGGAGTGACCGGAGCTGACGCCGTCCGCGCCGGGGAGCAGCCGCTGCAGGTCGTTCAGGTGCTCGCCGTGGGACACGGCGCCGTCACCGGCGGGGCTGGCGGCGAGCGCCGGCGTCGTGGTGCCGGCGACCACCGCGGCGGCCAGGGCGAGGACCGCGATCTGCACGCGGGGCCGGGCCACCCGGCCGGGGACGTCCTCGCGCGCCCACCGCGCGCCGCGGAGCACGAGCACCGCGGTGCCGGCGCTGAGGACGACGCCCACGGCGGCGGGCAGGAAGCGCGAGGTCTCCCCCGCGGCGCCCACCACCCAGCCGAGCGCGCCGAGGGCCGGCACGGCCACGGCCA
>NZ_JBZYWI010000173.1:0-6033 GCF_058932755.1 Quadrisphaera sp. DVD1 | reverse complement strand
CGCCTGAGCACCCCCGCCTGAGCAACCCCGCCTGACCACCCCGCACCTGAGCACCTCCACCGGGGGAAGCGACCTAGGATGAGGTCGACTCGACCTCGGGAGGTCTCGTGCGCAACTTCTTCGACCAGCCGCTGCTGCTGCTGGTGCTCGTGCTGCTCATCGTCGTCATCTTCGGCGCGAAGCGGCTCCCGGACGCCGCCCGCAGCCTGGGCCGGTCCATGCGCATCTTCAAGGCCGAGGTCAAGGAGATGAAGGACGACGGCAAGCCCGGCGCCCCCAGCGCTCCGGGCACCCCCTCGCGCCCCCTGGAGGGCCGCGTCCTGGGCGACGACGTCCCGCCGGCGCCGGCGCCGGGCTCGAGCGCTGACCCCCAGCGCCGCGGCGTCTGAGCGCCCGCTCCAGCGCGCGACCTGACGAGGTGGCGACCAGCACGTCCTCGCGGAGGAAGGACCCCGAGGGGCGGATGCCCCTGCGCGAGCACCTCACCGAGCTGCGCAAGCGGGTCGTGCGCGCCGGTCTCGCCGTCGCCCTCGGGGCGGTCGCGGGCTGGTTCCTCTTCGACCCGGTCTACACCTACCTCACCGACCCGATCCGCGACCTGCAGCGCTCCGGGCAGGACATCACGATCAACTTCAGCCAGGTGGGGGCCGCGTTCGACCTGCGGCTGAAGATGTCGGTGTGGATCGGCGTCCTGGTCTCCAGCCCCTTCTGGATCTACCAGCTGTGGGCCTTCGTCACCCCGGGCCTGACCCGCAAGGAGCGCGGCTACGCCCTGGGCTTCGTCGCCGCCGCGGTGCCCCTCTTCCTGGCCGGGGCCTTCCTGGCCAGCTCCTTCATCCCCAACGCCGTGGACTTCCTCACCGAGTTCACCCCCGAGGGCGACACCAACCTCTTCCAGGCCGCGGACTACCTGGGCTTCGTCATGCGCACGGTGCTGGCCTTCGGGGTGGCCTTCCTGCTGCCGGTGGTCCTCGTCGCCCTCAACCTCGTCGGGGCGCTGTCGGGGCGGGCGGTGCTGCGGTCCTGGCGCTGGGTGACGGTGCTGTGCTTCACCATCGCCGCGGTGGCCACCCCGACCTCCGACGTCCTGTCGATGTTCCTGCTGGCGCTGCCGCTGCTGGTGCTCTTCGCCCTGGCCATCGCCGTGTGCCTGCTCACCGACCGCCGCAGGGCCCGTCGGGCGCAGGTGGTGTGGGGCGACGTCGACGACGACAGCGCCAGCCCGCTCTGACGGCCCCCCGGCGCCTGCTCGCGCCTCCTCGGGCGGGCTGACCTAGGCTCGCTGGCATGCCCTCGCCCGCCGAGCGGTACGCCGCCTCCCGCCGTCGCCAGGCCGAGGAGCGCTCCGAGCTCGCCCAGTTCCGCCGCGACGTCGGCTTCGACCTCGACCCCTTCCAGGTGCAGGCCTGCGAGGCCCTGGAGGCCGGCCGCGGCGTCCTCGTCGCCGCCCCCACCGGGGCCGGCAAGACCGTGGTGGGCGAGTTCGCCGTCCACCTGGCCCTGGCCACGGGGCGCAAGGCCTTCTACACCACGCCGATCAAGGCCCTGAGCAACCAGAAGCACGCCGACCTGTCCGCGCGCTTCGGCGCCGAGCGCGTGGGCCTGCTCACCGGTGACACCTCCGTCAACGGCGACGCCCCCGTGGTGGTCATGACCACCGAGGTGCTGCGCAACATGCTCTACGCCGGCTCCCCGGCGCTGGCCGGGCTCGGGCACGTGGTGATGGACGAGGTGCACTACCTCGCCGACCGCGCCCGCGGCGCCGTCTGGGAGGAGGTGATCATCCACCTCCCCGACGACGTGCTGATCACCTCCCTGTCGGCCACGGTGAGCAACGCCGAGGAGTTCGGCGACTGGCTGGCCGCGGTGCGCGGGGCGACCGAGGTCGTCGTCTCCGAGCACCGGCCCGTGCCGCTGTGGCAGCACGTCATGGTCGGCACCCGCCTGCTCGACCTGTTCACCGACGAGACCGGCACCGCCGTGGAGGCCGGCGCCGGCACCGCCCCGCACCTCGTGTCGGGGCTGAAGGTCAACCCCGAGCTCGTGCGCATGTCGCGCGAGGAGGTGCGCCGCGACCGCCAGGCCCCCCGCGGGTCCGCGCCGCGCCGCGCCGCCGGCCGAGGGGGGCGGCCCCAGCGCTCGGCCAGCTCGGGCCCCTCGCGGGCGCAGGTGCTCGAGCGGCTCGACGACTCGGGCCTGCTGCCCTCGATCACCTTCGTCTTCAGCCGCGCCGGCTGCGACGCCGCCGTCCGCCAGTGCGTGAGCTGGGGGCTGCGGCTGACCACCGCCGAGGAGCGCCGCGAGATCCGGGCGGTGGTGGAGGAGCGCTGCTCCGACATCCCCGATGCCGACCTGCAGGTGCTCGGGTACTGGGAGTGGCTGGAGGGCCTGACCCGGGGGATCGCCGCCCACCACGCCGGGCTGCTGCCGACCTTCAAGGAGGTCGTGGAGGAGCTGTTCTCCCGGGGGCTGGTCAAGGCCGTCTTCGCCACGGAGACCCTCGCGCTGGGGATCAACATGCCCGCGCGCTCGGTCGTGCTGGAGAAGCTCGTGAAGTTCAACGGCGAGGCCCACGTCGACATCACCCCCGGGGAGTACACCCAGCTCACCGGGCGCGCGGGGCGCCGCGGCATCGACGTGGAGGGCCACGCGGTCGTGCTCTGGCAGGGGGGCCTGGACGCCGAGGCCGTCGCCGGCCTGGCCTCCACCCGCACCTACCCGCTGCGCTCGAGCTTCCGGCCCACCTACAACATGGCCGTCAACCTCGTCTCCCAGGTGGGGCGGTCCCGGGCCCGCGAGGTGCTGGAGACCTCCTTCGCCCAGTTCCAGGCCGACCGCGGCGTGGTCGGCCTCGCCCGCCAGGTGCGCAAGCAGGAGGAGGCGCTGGCCGGCTACGCGAAGTCCATGACCTGCCACCTGGGCGACTTCGCCGAGTACGCGGCCATCCGGCGCCGGATCGGCGACCTGGAGAAGGACACCTCCCGCGAGCACGCCCGCCGGCGCCGCTCCGACGCGCTCGCCTCCCTCGAGGCGCTCAAGCCCGGTGACGTCATCAGGGTGCCCGCCGGACGCCGCGCCGGCTTCGCCGTCGTCCTCGACCCGGGCCTGACCGCCGGGCTGGAGGGCCCGCGCCCCACCGTCCTCACCGCCGACAAGCAGGTGCGGCGCCTGTCGATCGCCGACGTCCAGACCGCCGTCGCCCCCGTGGCGCGGATCAAGGTGCCCACCACCTTCGACCCGCGCAGCCCCGCCTCCCGCCGCGACCTCGCCTCCTCGGTGCGCAGCGCCCTCGCGGAGGGACGGCTCGAATCCGGGCCCCTGCCGAAGGGGCTGCGCGGGCCCTCCAGCGCGGAGGACGCCGCGGACCGCCCGGGGGAGGCCGACGAGCTGACCCGCCTGCGCCGCCAGCTGCGCCAGCACCCCTGCCACGGCTGCCCCGACCGCGACGACCACGCCCGCTGGGCCCAGCGCTGGAGCACCCTGGAGAAGGAGACGCGCACTCTCATCCACCGCATCGAGGGACGCACCGGCTCCATCGCCCGCACCTTCGACCGCGTGTGCGACCTGCTCGTGGACCTCGGCTACCTCGCCCCCGCTCCGCTGGAGGAGGATGCGAGCTCACCCAGCGACCTGCCCGCCGCCGGCGGCGAGCTCGTCGTCACCCCCGCGGGGGAGCGCCTCAAGCGCGTGTACGCCGAGAAGGACCTGCTCGTGGCCCAGTGCCTGCGCGAGGGCACCTGGTCGGCGCTGGACCCGGCAGGACTGGCGACAGTGCTCTCCGCGATCGTCTACGAGGCCCGCCGCGAGGAGGGACCGCCCGCCGCCCGCACCCCCGGCGGCTCGGAGATCGCCACCGCGCTCGCGCGCACGGTCGCGGAGTGGTCCGCGCTGGCCGAGCGCGAGGAGGCCCACCACCTGCCCGGCACCGGCGAGCCCGACCTCGGGCTCGTCTGGCCCGTGCACCGCTGGTGCCGGGGGCAGGCGCTGGAGGCCGTCCTCGACGCCGGCCCCGAGGACCTCGCCGCCGGCGACTTCGTGCGCTGGTGCCGCCAGCTGCTGGACCTCCTCGACCAGGTCGTCGCCGTCTCCGCCGCCGGGGGGGACGAGCGCCTGGCCCGCACCGCCCGCGAGGCGATCCGCCTCGTCGACCGCGGCGTGGTGGCCTACTCCGCCGGGGCGGCCCGCGCCGCCAGCTGACCCTCCAGGCGCTCGCGGGCGCGTCACCCCGCCAGGGCGGTGAGGAGGCGCTCCACGCTCGAGCGCACCCCCCACCGCGACGCCAGCGCGGTGACCGCGTCGACGTCCACGGCGCTCGCGAGACCCGCCGGCGGTGGCGGGGGCAGCGGAGGCAGGTCGGCATCGCGCAGCACCCTCACCACGCGGGGGGCGACGTCGAGGTAGTCGGCGGCGTCGAGCAGGCGCTGGCGCTGCCCGGCGCTCAGCCCCGGAGCCCCGGTGCTCGCCGCGGCCCGCAGCCCCGCGAGGTCGCCGAACCGGGCCAGGAGGGTCGCGGCCGTCTTCTCCCCGATCCCGGGCACCCCCGGCAGCCCGTCGCTGGGGTCGCCGCGCAGCACCGCGAGGTCGACGTAGGCGGCCCCGGCCCGGGCGGCGTCCAGCCCGTACTTCTGCGCGAGCCACGCGCCGTCGACCACCTCGGCGTCGCGCACCCCGCGACCGATGTAGACCACCCGGACGCCGGCCGCGTCGTCGGCCAGCTGGAAGAGGTCGCGGTCGCCGGAGACGACCACGACTCCGGTTCCGGCCGCCGCGGCGCGCGTGGCCAGGACGCCGGCGACGTCGTCCGCCTCGCACCTGGGGGCCCCGACGCGGGGGACGCCGAGCGCGTCCAGCAGGTCGACCACCACGTCGACCTGGCGGGGCAGCGCCTCGGGGACGTCCTCGCCGCCGTCGGCCCCGACGCGGTGGGCCTTGTAGCTGGGCAGCAGCTCGGTGCGCCAGGCCGGGCGCCAGTCGTCGTCCCAGCAGGCGACCAGCTGCGCGGGCCGCAGCCGCTCGACGAGGACCGCCACCATGTCGCAGAAGCCGCGGACCGCGCCGATCGGCGTCCCGTCCGGTGCGGTGATCGAGCTGGGCAGGGCGTGGAAGGCCCGGAAGTACAGGGTGGCGGCGTCGAGGAGGACGAGGTCGCCGGGGCGCTGGGGATCGGCCATGCCCGGAGGCTAGGCCCGGAGGTCACGCCGGGAGGAGCACCCGGTGCGGCGAGCGGTCAGTCCTGCTCGTGAGGACCGCCCAGCCAGCGCAGCGCCTCGACGTCCTCGGGGGAGAGGTAGTAGCCGCGGGGGCCGCCGCCGGCCGGGGCGACGCGGTGGGCGTCGACGAGCTCGACGCCGGCCCGGGAGAAGGTGGCCACGAGCGCCGGGGGGAGCGGGGCCCCGGCGTAGTAGCCGGCCTCGCGCGCCCGCTGCCGGGTGCCCTCGTTGGCGCTCTCCCACCAGTAGCGGATGGCCGACCGGCGCTCTCGCTCCTCGCCGCTCGTCGTCATCCCGCGACGGTACCCGCCCGCCCCGGAACAGCGCCGGTCGGCGTGGCGTTCAGGCCCTGTCCCCACCCGCAGCGGGCGGGGAGCACCGAAGGAGGGCCCGTGGGCACCTACGCCGAGCACCGCGACTACTTCGACCACACCCTGGCGGAGGGGCTCGTGGAGGACCGCGAGTACACGAAGGCCGCCACGATCCTGCGCCGGATGGGGGCGGAGGAGCCGGGCAGCCCGCTGGCCACCCGGATGCTCCTGGCCCGGGCGCTGTTCTCCTCCGCGCAGCTGGGCCGGGCCGAGGCGCTGCTCCGCTCGGTCGTCGCCGAGCGCCCGGACGAGGCCTACGCCCAGCTCATGCTCGGGCGGGTGCTCCAGCGCCGCGGGAGGGCGCAGGAGGCCCAGGCGCCGCTGCGGCTGGCCGCCGCCATGGGGCTGAGCATGGACGGCGCCGCAGCCGACGCATGATAACGGAAGCCAGCACGCCGGATCCCCACCACGGCTCGCAGCACCGAACCGGCTCGAACCCGGCCGGGACGGGG
>NZ_JBZYWI010000172.1:0-6106 GCF_058932755.1 Quadrisphaera sp. DVD1 | reverse complement strand
GTGCGCGCGCTGGCCGCGGTGGGCCTGCCGCCGGGCAGCCGGGTGGCGGTGGAGAAGCCGTTCGGCCACGACCTCGACAGCGCGCGAGCCCTCAACGCCGCGCTGGCCGGGGCCACCGGCGGTGACCCGGGGGCGGTGTTCCGCGTCGACCACGTGCTGGGGATGCCGCGCGTGGCCGAGCTGGTCGCGCTGCGCAGCCCCGGCGGCGAGCTCGAGCCGGTCTGGGACGGCGGCCACCTGGAGCAGGTCGACCTGCTGTGGGAGGAGGACTTCGCCCTGCGGGGCCGGGCGGGCTTCTACGACGGCACGGGCGCGCTGAGGGACGTGCTGCAGAACCACGTGCTCCAGGTGCTGGTGCTCCTGGCGATGGAGCCGCCGGCCTCCCCTGACGAGCAGGCCCTGCACGACGCCAAGCTGGCCCTGCTGCGCGCCGTGCGCGTGCTCGCGCCGGACGAGGCGACCACCCGGACCCGGCGCGCCCGCTACACCGCGGGGCGGCTGCCCGGCGACGGCGGCGAGGGGCTCGTCGACGTGCCCGGCTACGCCGCGGAGGCCGGCGTGGACCCCTCCCGGCGCACCGAGACCTACGCCGAGGTCGTGCTCGACGTCGACGCGCCCCGGTGGGAGGGCACCCGGTTCGTGCTGCGCGTCGGCAAGGGCCTGGCGGCCACCCGCAAGGGGGTGCTGCTGCACCTGCGCGGCACGGGGGAGCAGCGCTGGATCGACCTCGACGCCCCCACCACCGCCGAGGGCCCCGCCCCCGTGCAGGGCGAGCTGGCGGCCTACGAGCAGGTGCTGCGCGACGTGCTGGGCGGCGGCGGCCGCCTCTCGGTGAGCGCCGAGGAGGCCGAGCAGTCCTGGCAGGTCGTCGAGCCGGTGCTGCGGGCGTGGGAGGACGGCGTCGTGCCGCTGCTCGAGCACCCCGCCGGGACGCCGGGCCCCGGGCTGCTGCCGGGGGTCCTGGCCCCCGACGACGCGGCGCTCAGCCGGTGATCTCGACCGGCAGCCTGGTGGTGGCCGCCCGCAGCGTCGCGGGCCCCGGGGCGGCGTCGGCCGGCACGCGCCCGTCCCAGCGCAGCGCGTAGCCGCTCTCGCGGCCGGAGGCGTCCTGGGTGTCGAGCGTCCAGGTCCTGCCGCCCTGCTCCAGCACCAGGTCGACGTCGCGCAGCGGCGCCTCGGTGGGCGCCGGGGGCGCCGAGCAGCCGCTGCTCTCCCCGGTGTCGTCGCAGCCGCTGTGGAACCGCAGCCCGGAGACGCTCAGGTCCTGCCCGGCGACGAGGCTGCCGCCGGTGGCCGGCGGGTGCGCGTCGTCGACGGTCGTCCCGACGACGAGCACCGGCGCGGAGCAGCCGGCCTGCGCGGGCGGCGCCACCGTCCCGAGCAGGACGGCGGCGAGGGCGAGCACGGCGAGCACGGTCGGGCTGCGGGAGCGCACGCTGCAGGGTGCTCCTCGCCGGCCCGGCGGTCGAGGCGCCGCGGCGTCAGGCGGCCTGCTGCTCCGCGTCCCCGGCGGCGGGCACCGCGCGACGGGTTGGGCGCCGGCGCGCTGAGGCGCGGGGCTGCACGGGCCGCGAGGTCGGCGGCTGCTGGCGCAGGAGCCGGAACGAGGCCTGCACCGCGGGCCCGGTGCCGAGCGCGAGGAGGACCGTCCCCACCCCGACCGGGCCGCCGAGGAGCCAGCCCACCACGACGACCGACACCTCGATCACGCAGCGGGAGAGCCCGATCGGCCAGCCGTGCTGGTGGCACGCGACCATGAGGCTGTCGCGGGGGCCGGCGCCGTACCCGGCGCCGATGTACAGGGCCGCGCCGAAGCCCAGGGCCGCCACCGAGCCGAGCACGGCGAGCCCCCGCACGGCGACCGGGGCTTCCGCCAGACCCTCCAGCCACGAGGTGGCCAGCAGGGCGTCCAGGCCCCAGCCGACGGCGAGGACGTTGAAGAGCGTGCCCAGGCCGGGGCGCACCCCCAGGGCCCACGAGACGAGGAGCACGAGCAGCCCCACCGCGATGACGACGGTGCCGAAGGACAGGCCGAGCTGGTCGCTCGCGCCCGCGTGCAGGACGTCCCAGGGGGAGAGCCCGAGCCCGGCGCGCAGGGACAGGAAGACCCCGACGACGCAGACGGCGAGGCCGCCGAGGAAGCGCAGCAGACGGGCTCGGGGCGGGGTCCAGGGGCCGGGGGCGGAGCGAGGAGGACGGCGGGCCGGGGTGGCGCGGAACAGCACGGAGCTCCTCGGGAGGAAGGGGGCTTGCCTCAGGCAACTCCCAGGATCCCGGTCCTCGGGCCGGGAAGCACGTCGATCACGGGGGAGCGGAGCGCCGCACTACCCTCGGGGGGTGCGCATCGCGAGGTTCACCACGGGCGAGGACCCCCGCTTCGGGCTGGTCGAGGGCGCGGCCGGGGAGGAGGTCGTCCACGTCGTCGTGGGCGACCCGCTCTACGCGCCGCTGAAGCCGACGGGGGAGCAGGTGCGCCTGGCCGACGTGCGGCTGCTGGCCCCGGTCATCCCCCGCTCGAAGGTGATCGGCATCGGTCGCAACTACGCCGCGCACGCCGCGGAGATGGGCAACGACCTGCCCGCGGAGCCGCTGATGTTCCTCACCCCGAACACCGCGGTCGTCGGCCCGGGCGACCCGGTGGTGCTGCCCGAGGGGTCGCAGGAGGTCTCCTACGAGGGCGAGCTGGCCGTCGTCATCGGGCGGGTGTGCAAGGACGTGCCGCGCGAGCGGGTGGCGGAGGTGGTGCTGGGCTACACCTGCGCCAACGACCTCACCGCGCGCGACTGGCAGCGCGGCGACGGGCAGTGGGCCCGCGCCAAGGGCTTCGACACCTCCTGCCCGCTCGGGCCGTGGATCGTCCCGGACCTCGACGTCAGCGACCTGGCGATCTCGACCCGCCTGGACGGGCGCACCGTCCAGGACGGCCGCACCTCCGACATGGTCTTCGACGTCCCCGACCTGGTCTCCTACGTCAGCCGCGCCTTCACGCTGCTGCCGGGGGACGTCATCCTCACCGGCACCCCGGCCGGCGTCGGCGAGGTCGTCGACGGCCAGCGCGTGGACGTCGAGATCGAGGGCATCGGCACCCTGAGCAACCCGGTGGTGCGCCGATGAGCGAGCAGGCGGCGCAGGCGCCGGTGCGGGTGCGGTTCTGCCCCTCGCCGACCGGCGTCCCGCACGTGGGCATGGTGCGCACGGCCCTGTTCAACTGGGCCTACGCGCGGCACACCGGCGGCACGCTGGTCTTCCGGATCGAGGACACCGACGCGGCCCGCGACAGCGAGGAGAGCTACCACCAGCTCCTCGACGCGCTGCGCTGGCTCGGCCTGGACTGGGACGAGGGCGTGGAGGTCGGCGGCCCCCACGCGCCGTACCGCCAGTCCCAGCGCGGGGCGGTCTACGCCGACGTCCTCGCGAAGCTGGCCGAGGGCGGCCACGCCTACGAGTCCTTCTCCACGCCGGAGGAGGTCGAGGCCCGCCACCGCGCCGCCGGGCGCGACCCCAAGCTGGGCTACGACGGCTTCGACCGGACGACGACCCCCGAGCAGGCGGCGGCGTTCCGGGCGCAGGGCCGGGCCCCGGTGTGGCGGGTGCGGATGCCGGAGCGGGACGTCGTCGTCGACGACCTGGTGCGCGGGCGGATCACCTTCCCGGCCGGGAGCATCCCCGACTTCGTCGTGGCCCGCGCCGACGGCACGCCGCTGTACACGCTCACCAACCCGGTCGACGACGCCCTCATGGGCATCACCCACGTCCTGCGCGGCGAGGACCTGCTGGCCTCCACCCCCCGCCAGGTGGCGCTGTACGAGGCGCTCGTCGCGGTCGGCGTCGCGGTCGGCGTCCCGCGCTTCGGCCACCTGCCCTACGTCATGGGGGAGGGGAACAAGAAGCTGTCCAAGCGCGACCCGGAGTCCAACCTCTTCCTCCACCGCGAGCGGGGCTTCCTGCCCGAGGGGCTGCTGAACTACCTGGCCCTGCTCGGCTGGTCGATCGCCCCCGACCGCGACGTGTTCACCCCGGCCGAGCTCGTCGCGGCCTTCGACGTCGCCGACGTGGTGGCGAGCCCGGCGCGCTTCGACCTCAAGAAGGCCGAGGCCATCAACGGCGCCCACGTGCGGATGCTGGCCCCCGAGGACTTCCGCGACCGCCTCCTGCCACCGCTGCGGGCGGCGGGGCTGCTCGGCGAGCACCCGACCGCCGAGCAGCTCGCCCTGCTCGCAGCCGCCGCACCGCTCGTCCAGGAGCGGATGACCCTGCTCGGCGAGGCGCCGGGCATGCTCGGCTTCCTGCTCACCCCCGACGACGAGCTCGTCGTCGAGGAGGACGCCCGCGCCGCGCTGCGCCCGGAGGCCGCCGACGTGCTCGACGCCTCCAGCGCGGCGCTCGCGGCGCTGCCGGAGTGGACCGCCGCCGCGCTCGAGGAGGCGCTGCGCGCCGCCCTCGTCGACGGCCTGGGGGTCAAGCCGAAGTTCGCCTTCGCCCCGCTGCGGGTGGCGGTGACCGGACGCCGGGTCTCCCCGCCGCTGTTCGAGTCGATGGAGCTGCTGGGCCGCGAGAGCAGCCTGGCGCGCCTGGCGGCGCTGCGCGCGGGCCTGGACGCGTGAGCCCTCCGAGCGCAGCCGTCGCCGCCCGCCCGCCGGCGCCGGCCCAGGCCTGGCAGCCCCGCCCGTACACGCAGCTGCTGCGCGGGCCCCGGCACCGCTGGTGGCGCCCCCTGGTGTCGCTCGCGGTCGTCGTCGGCGGCCTGGCGGTGCTGTTCGCGGTCCTCATCGCCGTCGTGGGCATCGGCGTCGCGCTCACCGCCGCCTCCGGCGGCGGCATCAGCGAGGCGCAGGTCGAGGAGGACCTCGTGAGCTCCTGGTGGGGCTTCCTCGCGAACAACCTGCTGCTGGCCGCGCTCATCCCGCTGTCCGCCCTGGCGGTCTTCGCCGGTCACCGCTGGCGACCCCGGTGGGTGTCGTCGGTGGCCGGTGGCCTGCGGTGGCGCTGGATGCTGCTCAGCGGGCTCGTGCCGCTGGCGGCCCTCGTCGTCGTCCTCGGCGGCTCCTGGCTCCTCGACCCGGAGGCGTTCGGCTCCGGCGAGGTCAGCCAGGACGCCCTGGCGCTGCTCGTCGTCGTCGTCCTGACCACCCCGCTGCAGGCCGCGGGGGAGGAGTACCTGTTCCGCGGCTGGCTCTCCCAGGCGGTCGGCTCCTGGTTCGCCCGGGCCGGGCTCGGCGCGCTGGTCGCCGCCGCGGTCTCGGCGTCCCTGTTCGCGCTGGCCCACGGGTCCCAGGACCCGTGGCTGTTCGCCGACCGGCTGTGCTTCGGCCTCGTGGCCTCCTACCTCGTGTGGCGCACCGGCGGCCTGGAGACGGGGATCGCCTTCCACGCGCTGAACAACATCCTCATCTTCATCCCCACGGTGCTCAGCGGCGGGCTGGAGGAGGCGCTGACCAGCACGTCGGCCCCGGCGGGCGCGGTGCTGGTCGACCTCGTGATGTTCGTCGTCATCGCCGCGGTCGTGGCCCGCCTGGCGCGCCGGCGGCGCCTCGAGCGCCTCTTCGTCCCCCCGGCGCAGGCGCTCGTGGACGCCGCCCCGGCGCCCGCGCACCCCGCCCCGCACCCCGCCCCGCACGGGGACGGGGCCCCGGCGTTCACCGGCCCTCCGGGGCTCGGGTAGAGTTCCGTCCCGGCGCGGCCACGGGGGATCCCCCCGGAACCGCGATCACCATGGGGTATGGTGTAATTGGCAGCACGACTGGTTCTGGTCCAGTTAGTCTAGGTTCGAGTCCTGGTACCCCAGCGGCCCCGTTGTGTAGTGGCCTAGCACGCCGCCCTCTCAAGGCGGTAGCGCGGGTTCGAATCCCGTCGGGGCTACACCTGAGGCCCGGTGCACCGCGAGGTGCACCGGGCCTCAACCCTTTCCCGGGCCGTCCTCGCGCGGGACCGCGCCGAAGCGGTGCACGCAGGCGTCCCGCGAGGGGGCCGTGGGCATCTGGCACGAGACCCACGGCGTGCCTCCGGGCGCCTCGGAGAGCGTCTACGTCGACATGCCGGTGGTCGGGCCGGCGCGCGCCACGGGCTGCGTCCCGGTCGCCCGGCGGGGCGACAGCGCGCAGGAGCG
>NZ_JBZYWI010000171.1:0-6158 GCF_058932755.1 Quadrisphaera sp. DVD1 | reverse complement strand
GCCGGCACGAGGAGCAGCCCGGGCGCAGGACCCCCGGTCCGCAGCGGCTCGACCAGCCCCTCGTCCAGCCCCTCGACCAGCCCCTCGACCACCCCCTCGACCAGCCCTTCGACCAGCACCGCGGCGACCGCGGCCGCCAGGGCCGGCGCCAGCACCGCCTCCAGGTCGGTGCGCCCCTCCTCCTTCCACGCGACGAGCGCCGCCCGCACCGCCCCGGCGTACTGCACGGCCGCCCAGGACGGTGGTGCGGCGCCGACCCGCGTGGCCGCGCGGTGCGGGCGGCGCGCCCCGGCGTCCAGCACCGCGGCGCAGCGGGCGCACCAGCGGACGTCGGGCAGCCCGCACCCGGCGCAGCCCACGGGCAGGACGGCGGCCAGCAGCGCCGCCCAGGCCCCCGGAGGCTCGGCGCGGTGCACGCCCCCAGCCTGGGCGCCGCAGGGCGCACCGCGCGGGCACCGCTGCCGGCTGGGGACGGCGGGACGCCGGGGAGGGGTGTGGGCGGCGCTCTCAGCCGGCGTAGGCGGGGTCCGCGGCGCCGGCGGTGCCGGTGACGGCGACCCACCGGCTGCCGGCCCGCTGCCACAGGGCGCCGTCGGCGGTCCCGACGAGGATCGTGCGGGCGCCCGATCCGCTGGCCAGGCGGACGGGCTCGGCGGCCTCCAGGGGCGCTCCCAGGGAGCGCGCCCGCCCGCCGGTGAGCAGGAGGACCTGGGCCGCACCGGCGGCGCCCTGGCTGCTGCCCGCGGCGGGCGCGCCCAGCACGGCGACCGTGGTGGCGTCCACCCACACCGCGGCCGTCGCCGAGGCCAGCCACGGGGTCGGCGTGCCGGGCTCGACGGAGAGCTGCTCCGGAGCGCCGTCGGCGGCGCGCACGACCGCGGCGAGGTCCACCCGCACCGTCTCCGCCCCGCCCACCGCGGGGTCGGGGCCGCGCGAGACGACCACGACGCGCGCGCCGTCCCGGGAGGCCCGCAGGGACTGCACGGTGCGCCCGGCCAGCCAGGTCGCCGCGACCTCCGCCACGTCCCCCTCGGGGCCCACGGCGGTGACCGTGCCGCCGGACGCCGTGCCCGTCGACCACACCCAGCCGGACCGGTCCAGGGAGGGCGCGGTGAGCTGCGCGGCGGTGAGCACCACCCGCGGCGCCTCCTCCTGGTCGCGCTCCAGCACGAGCAGCTGCGTGCGCCCCGAGGCCAGGACGGCGTAGGTGCCGCCGAGCACGGCCGGGTCGGAGACCCCGAGGCCGTCCAGCGGGGGCAGCCCCTCGACCGGCGCCAGCGCGCCGTCGCGCAGGCGCACCAGCGCCCCGTCGCGGACGAGGACCGGCGCGGCGTCGACGGCGGGCTCGACGACCGCGGCGGCGCCGGCGGCGTCCAGCTCGCCGCCGTCGACCGTGACGCGCACGACGTCCACCCCCGGCAGGGCCTGGAGGGTCGCCTGCAGCTGGCGGCGCAGCAGGTCGGGGTCCGCGGCCGCGTGGTCGACGAGGGCCTGCGGCAGGTCGACGCGCGCCTCGCGCTCGGTGATCGCCACGCTGCCCCGGCGCCCGAGCCCGGAGCCGGGCGGGGCGCCGGTGGTCACGGCCGGGGCCAGCCAGGGCGAGGGCCCGGCGAGCAGCTCGGAGACGAGGGCGGTGGCGCTGGCCGGCCGGTCGGCGAACCAGCGCACCTCCGGCACGAGGTGGCCGTCGGACCCGGCCGCGAAGTACAGCGCCCGGGCCCGGAAGGTGCGCAGGAAGTCCGGCTCGGCGACGAGCAGCAGGTCGGGGACCTCCGAGATCCGCCACTCGCCGCCCTCGAGCACGAGCACGACCGAGAAGGACTCCGACGCCGCCGGAGCCGCCGCCGCGTACCGGCCGTGCTCGTCCAGCGAGCCGGTCACGGCGGCGGTCACCTCCACCACCGCCGTGTCCGGCGCCCCGGCCGGCGAGACGACCACGGCGAGGCCGGCGGGGCCCTCGGCGCGCACGACGGTGCGGGCGGTCGGGCGCCAGGTGCCGCGCCGCCCGGTGGAGAGGTACTGCCGGGCGGTGGCGAACTCGTCCTCGACCTCCACGCCGGCCTGCAGGAAGCCCCGCACGACGGCGTCCGGGGTCGCGCCCGCTGCGGGCGGGGCCGGCGCGACCCGGAACCCCGGCTGCTGCCCCCCGCCGACGACGGCGCCGGGCCTGACCGGCCCGCTCGTGGGGATCGACGCGCAACCCCCGAGCACCAGCGCCAGGAGGAGGGCGACGAGGAGGGCCGGTGCGGGAGCGCGGCGCGCGCGGTCAGCCACCGACGCCCGCCTCCGCGCCGCGCAGGGCCAGGGGCCGGCTGGTGAGCGGCTCGCCCGCCGTGCGCGGCAGGGTGAGCAGGAACGTGGCTCCCCGGCCCCGCTCGCCCGCCACCTCCAGGGCGCCGCCGTGGAGGTGGGCGTCCTCCAGGGAGATCGCCAGCCCCAGGCCGGTGCCGCCGAGCGAGCGCGCCCGCGCCGGGTCGGCCCGCCAGAACCGGTCGAAGACCCGGTCCGCGTCGGCCGGGGAGAGCCCCACGCCCTCGTCGCGCACCCGCACCGCGACGGCGAGGTCGTCCACGCCCACCACGACGTGCACGGGGCGGCCCTCGCCGTGCTCGACGGCGTTGACCACGAGGTTGCGCAGGACCCGCTCGACCCGGCGCCGGTCGACCTCCGCGGTGCAGTCGGCGTCGGGCACGTGCACGTGCACGCTGCTGCGGCCCTGGGCGAGCGGCGCCGTCTGGTCGACCACCCGCCGCACCAGGGCCCCGACGTCGAGCAGCTCGACGTCGAGGGCGGCGGCGCCGGCGTCGTAGCGGCTGATCTCCAGCAGGTCGGCGAGCAGCGCCTCGAAGCGGTCGACCTGCGTGGCGAGCAGCTCCGCGGAGCGCGCCACCGAGGGGTCGAACGAGCCGCGGGCCTCGTGCAGGACCTCCCCGGCCATGCGGATCGTCGTCAGCGGCGTGCGCAGCTCGTGGGAGACGTCGGAGACGAACCGCTGCTGCAGCGTCCCGAGGTCCTCGAGCCGGCGGATCTGCTGCTGGAGGCTGCCGGCCATCGCGTTGAAGGAGCGCGCGAGGCGGGCCAGGTCGTCCTCGCCGCGCTCGGGCATCCGCTCGTCCAGGGCGCCGGCCGACAGGCGCTGCGCGACGCCGGCCGCCTGGCGCACCGGCTGCACCACCTGGCGGGTGACCACCGCGGCCACCGCGCCCACGAGGGCGACCAGCGCCGCGGCGCCCAGGAGCAGCACGCGCTGGACGGCGGCCAGGGTCGCCTGCTCCTGGGACAGGTCGAAGACGAAGTACAGCTCGTAGTCCCCCGCGATGGGGACGTCGACCACCTGCCCGACGGCCAGGGCCGGGGAGGACGAGCCGCCCTCGGTGAGGGCGATCGAGCGGTAGCGCTGGCCGGCGTCCTCGCGCACCGCCTCGCGCAGGTCCTCCGGCACCTGGGCGGGCACCACGCCGGTGCCGGGCCGGTAGACGTCGCCGATCGCGGCGGGGTTGCGGTTGTCGGGGGGCAGCAGGAGGAGCACCGAGCGGTCGCGGTCGGGGCCGACGCCCTCGAGCTGGCTGAGCAGCACCCGCGCCTGGTCCTGGACGTCGGCCGCGGTGCCCGCGTCGAAGGCGTCGAGGCGGTCCTGGGCGTCGGCGGCGCCCCGCGCGGCCTCCCGCAGGGCCTCGTCGCGCCGGCTGTCGAAGAGCCGGTCGCTGATCTCCTGGGCGAGGTAGGCCCCCGCGGCGCTGACGGTGAGCAGGCCCAGCGCCACCGTCGCGGCGACCACGCGCAGCTGCAGCGACCGGCGCCACGCGCGGCGCAGCCGCGAGGGCCGGGCGGTGCTGCGCAGCGCGGACAGCGGCCGGTGCAGCGGCTGCGGGACCCCGGGCACGGGGCTCAGGCGGGGCCGGCCTTGTAGCCGACGCCGCGCACGGTCAGCACCACCTCGGGGTGCTCGGGGTCGGCCTCGACCTTGGAGCGCAGCCGCTGCACGTGCACGTTGACCAGGCGGGTGTCGGCGGCGTGCCGGTAGCCCCACACCTGCTCCAGGAGCACCTCGCGGCTGAAGACCTGCCAGGGGCGGCGGGCCAGCGCCAGGAGCAGGTCGAACTCCAGCGGGGTCAGCGACACCGGCGACTCCCCGCGCCGCACCGCGTGCCCGGCCACGTCGATCGTCACGGGGCCGATCCGCAGCACCTCGGGCTCGGGCGCGTCGCTGCGCCGCAGCCGCGCCTTCACCCGGGCGACGAGCTCCTTGGGCTTGAACGGCTTGGCCACGTAGTCGTCGGCGCCGGACTCCAGGCCCAGGACGACGTCGCCGGTGTCCGAGCGGGCGGTGAGCATGACGATCGGCACGCCGGACTCGGCGCGGATCTGCCGGCACACCTCGATGCCGTCGGTGCCCGGCAGCATGAGGTCGAGCAGGACGACGTCCGGCCGGGTGTCGCGGAAGGCCGCCAGGGCCGCGCTCCCGTCGGAGCAGACGGCGACCTCCAGGCCCTCGCCGCGCAGCACGATGCCGATCATCTCGGCCAGCGCGGTGTCGTCGTCGACGACGAGCACGCGTCCCTTCACCCACCCATTGTGCGCCCTGCCCGTGACTGTCCCGTGACCTGATCTCCGATCTCGCCCGCTCGGGCCAGCCCGTCCGGGTGACGCGGGCGGCGCGAGGGCTCGCGGGGGCCTGCTGCCCGCCTCCGCGGGGCCGCCCGTGACACGATGTGGGCCGAGCTGGTGCCGGCGCAGGACCGGCCCCGGCGGCCCGGGCGCGCAGGTGCGGAGGAGCAGCGATGAGCGGACCCACCGGCTGGACCGCCCCGGGCGGCCCGGCGCCGCACGAGGGCCCCGGCCGGCCCGCAGCCGCGCCGCAGGCCGCTCAGCCGCTCGGCTCCCCGCCCGCCCAGCAGCCCGCCGGCGGCTGGGGCGCGCCGCCCGGCTGGTCCGGCCCGGCCACCACCCCGCGCCCGGGCATCGTGCCGCTGCGCCCGCTGAGCCTCGGCGAGCTCTACGACGGCGCCTTCCAGGCGGTGCGCACCAACCCCGGCGCGGTGCTCGGCTTCGCAGCGGTGGTCGTCGTGGTGCTGACGGCGCTGCAGACGCTCGTGCAGGTGCTGACCATCGGCGGTGCCCTCGACACCCTCACCGCCGACCTGTCCGCGGGCTCCTCGGTGTCGCTGGAGGACTTCGCCGGGGAGCTGGGCGGTCTCGTCGTCGGCTCCCTGGCCGCCCAGGCGCTGACCCTCGTGGCCACCGCCCTGCTCGCCGGGGTGGTGACCGTGGCGGTGAGCACCGCGGTGCTGGGCCGGCGCACCGGCAGCGCGGCCCTGTGGGAGCGGGTGCGCCCGCGCCTGCTGGCGCTCGTCGGCCTGGCCGTGCTGCTGGGCCTGCTGGCCGCCGCCGTCGTGGTCGCCTGCATGCTCCCGGGGATCGCGCTCGTGGCCGGCGGGGCCGCGGCGGGCGGCGACGGGCTGCTGGTCACCGGCGTCGCCGTCCTGCTGCTGGGAGCGCTGGCGGCCGTCGCCGCCTACCTGGCCCTGGACGCCCGCCTCTTCCTCGCCACCCCGGCCCTCGTGCTCGAGGGGCTCGGGGTGGGCGCCGCCCTGTCGCGGGCGTGGTCGCTGAGCCGGGTCGGCTTCTGGCGGCTGCTCGGGGTCCGCCTGCTCGCGGTGGTCATCGTGGGCGTCGGCACGGCCATCGTCGCCGGCGTGCTCGGCGGCGGGCTCTCGCTCGTCGTGGGCCTGTTCGCCCAGCCGACGAGCGGGTCGGGCATCGCGCTGGTCTCCCTGGTGCCCAGCGGGATCGGGCAGGCCGTGGCGCTGACAATCTTCTACCCGCTCAGCGCCGCGGTCACCGCGCTGCAGTACGTCGACCAGCGCATGCGCCGCGAGGGCCTCGACGTCGAGCTGGCCCGGGCCGCGGCGGCGCCTGCGTGAGGTGGCCGGCCGGCGTCCTGGCCGCTGACGTCCCCCTGCAGCCCGACGCACCCACGGCCCGGGAGCTGGCCCGGCGCGAGCTGGCCGAGCGCCCGTACCGCGAGGCCGAGCCGGGGCTGCTGGAGCGGGCGGTGCGGGCCGTGCTCGACGTCCTGGGGCGCCTCGACGCGCCGTCCGGCTCGTCCCCGCTGCGCGCCGTCGCGCTGGTCCTGCTGCTGCTCGCCCTGGCCGCCG
>NZ_JBZYWI010000170.1:0-6201 GCF_058932755.1 Quadrisphaera sp. DVD1 | reverse complement strand
AGGTAGTCGCGCAGCACCTGCGAGCGCGAGGGGTGGCGCAGCTTGGACATCGTCTTCGACTCGATCTGGCGGATCCGCTCACGGGTGACCCCGTAGACCTTGCCGATCTCGTCCAGGGTCTTCGGCTGGCCGTCGGTGAGCCCGAACCGCATGCTCACCACGCCCGCCTCGCGCTCGGACAGGGTGTCCAGCACCGAGTGCAGCTGCTCCTGCAGGAGCGTGAAGCTCACGGCGTCGGCCGGGACGACGGCCTCGGAGTCCTCGATGAGGTCGCCGAACTCGCTGTCGCCGTCCTCGCCGAGGGGCGTGTGGAGGGAGATCGGCTCGCGCCCGTACTTCTGGACCTCGACCACCTTCTCGGGAGTCATGTCCAGCTCCTTGGCCAGCTCCTCCGGGGTGGGCTCGCGGCCCAGGTCCTGGAGCATCTGGCGCTGCACGCGGGCGAGCTTGTTGATGACCTCGACCATGTGCACCGGGATGCGGATGGTGCGCGCCTGGTCGGCCATCGCCCGGGTGATCGCCTGGCGGATCCACCACGTCGCGTAGGTGGAGAACTTGTAGCCCTTGGTGTAGTCGAACTTCTCCACCGCGCGGATCAGGCCGAGGTTGCCCTCCTGGATGAGGTCCAGGAAGAGCATGCCGCGCCCGGTGTAGCGCTTGGCCAGGGAGACGACGAGGCGCAGGTTGGCCTCGAGCAGGTGGTTCTTGGCGCGGCGGCCGTCGTGCGCGATCCACTGCAGCTCGCGCCGGTACTCCGCGCTGAGCTCCTCGTCGCCGTTCAGCTTCTCCTCGGCGAACAGGCCGGCCTCGATGCGCTCGGCGAGCTCGACCTCCTGCTCGGCGTTCAGCAGGGCGACCTTGCCGATCTGCTTGAGGTAGTCCTTGACCGGGTCGGCCGTGGCACCGGCCGTGGCGACCTGCTGGGCCGGGGCGTCCTCGTCGTCGGCGTCGGAGACGACGAAGCCGGTCTCCTCGGCCTTGGGCTTGACGGCCTCGGGGTCCTCGGCGACCTCGACCGCGACCTCCTGGTCGCCGTCGGCCGCGTTGATCACCGCATCCGCCTCGGGGTCCTCGCCGACGAGCGCCGCGACGTCCTCGGGGGTCTCCTCGGCGCCGGCCGCCTTGGCGGTCGCCTTGCCCGCGGCCTTGGCGGCGGGCTTGGCCGCCGGCTTGGCGGCGGCCTTCTTGGCGGCGGGCTTGCGCGCCGGGGCGGGGACGGCGCCCTCGGCGGTCGCCTCGTCGCCGGCCTCCGCGGCCTTGCGGGTGCTCGCCTTGCGCGGCGCGCGCGCGGGAGCGGGGGCCTCGGGGTCGAGCGTGGCGGTCGTGCCAGCGGCGACGGTGGTCGTCGCGGCCCGGCGGCTGGTGGCGGCGGCCACGGCGCGCGCCGGACGGGCCGGGCGCGGCTCCTCCACGACGACGGTCACGTCAGCGGCCTCGAGGGCGCGCAGGACGGCCTTCATCCGCTTCATCGGCACCTGGGCGTCCTCGCACGCCGTCCGCAGGGTGGCGGCCGGGACGGAGCCGCTCGCGCTCCCCTGCCGCAGGAGCTCCTGCAGGCTGGGGTGGCTGAACTCGGGCGGGAGGGGGGAGGTGGAGACCGACGACACGGACTGCCTTTCGTCGAAAGGGCGATTCAGCTGGGACGACGCAGGTGCGCGGACCCCGGTGGGCGGGACCCCGATGGTCCGTCGCCTCCTGGGTCAACACCGCCTCGCGGCGGGACCTTCCCAGCACGGACCCCGACTTGGGCATGCGTCACCGGGGACCTGGTCAACCCATCATGCCACGGACGGGGCGCCGCGCGCGCCCCCGCCCCCCGTCCGGGTGCGCCTCAGGCGGGGGCGCCGGCCTTGACGGCGAGCACCGGGCAGGGGGCCTCGAGCAGGATCCGCTGGGCGTTCGAGCCGAGGATGAGCTTGCCCACCGGCGTGCGCCGGCGCAGGCCGATGACGATGAGGTCGGCGCCGGTCTCCCCCGCCACGCCGATGATGTCCTCGGCCGGGTCGCCGGTGTCGGAGCGGGGGTGGACCTCGTGGTCGACGCCGGTGCCCTCGAGCACCGCGCGGACCTCGGCGAGGGCCTCCTGGAGGCGCTCGGCCTCGACGTCGGGACGGGCGCCGGGGCGGGCGCTGTCGACCACCAGCAGGCGAGCGCCGCGCAGCCGGGCCTCCTGCACCGCACGGGCGAGCGCCGCGCGGCCCTCGTCGGTGGCCACGTAACCCACCACGATCGTCATCGGCGCAGCTCCTGCTCTGCGGGCAGCAGCGGGGTCTCGCCCCGTCGCGCCCGGCCTGGGTCCGGTCGGGGCGCGACGCTACTCCACCGGCGCGCCCGCGCACCCGCCGGTCGGTGCGCGCGGGGCCGACCACCCGTCCGGGCGAGCGCGCCGCGTAGCGTGGCGCCGTGGCGACCGGGGACGGGAACGGCTGGGTGACGTGCCGGTGCGGGCACCGCCACTGGGGGCGCCACGGCGCGGCGGGGCTGCTGCTCGTGCGCGCCGGTCGCGGCGCGGCCGCCGGCGGCTGGGAGGCCCTGCTCCAGCTGAGGGCGGCCTGGACCGACCAGGGCGGCACCTGGGGCCTGCCCGGCGGCGCGGCCGACAGCCACGAGGACCCCCCGGCAGCGGCGCTGCGCGAGGCGTGGGAGGAGACCGGCGTCGACCCCGGCGCGGTGCGCGTGCTCGACCAGGTGGTCGGCACCGACCACGGCGACTGGACGTACACCGTCGTGGTCGCCACCGCGGCGGCCCCGGTGCACCCCACCGCGGCCAACGCCGAGAGCGACGAGGTCCGCTGGGTGGAGGGCTCGCTCGCGCGCGAGCTGCCGCTGCACCACGGCCTGGCCGAGACCTGGGCGCTGCTCTCCGCGCGCGTCGAGGCCGTGGTCCCGGAGCTCGCCGCGGGCTGAGGGGCTCGGCCCCTCGAGGAGCGTCGGCCCCTCGAGGAGCGCGTCAGCCGCTCTCGAGGAGCGTCAGCCGCTCTCGAGGAGCGTCAGTCGCTCTCGAGGAGCTCGGAGGCGACCTTGCCCACGGCGGCGGACTCGATGAGGAACGCGTCGTGGCCGTACGGGGAGTTGACCAGGTCGACCTCGCCGACCCCGGGGACCGCGTCGGCCACCTCCTGCGCGAGGTGCACCGGGTAGAGGCGGTCGGTGTCGACCGCGACCACGCGGGTGCGCGCGGTCACGGTCGCCAGCGCCGCCGCCACCCCGCCGCGGCCGCGGCCGACGTCGTGGGAGTTGAGCGACTCGGTCAGCGCCACGTACGAGCCGGCGTCGAAGCGGCGCACCAGCTTCTCGGCCGCGTGCTGGAGGTACGACTCGACGGCGAAGCGGCCCCCGCCGCCCATCGGGTCCTCGCCGGGCTGCGCCGCGCGCCCGAAGCGGGCGTCCATCTCCGCGGCGGAGCGGTACGTCGTGTGCGCGATCATCCGGGCGATGCCCAGGCCGCGGTGAGGACCGTCACCGGGCGCTGCGTCGTGGTAGTCGCCGCCGCGCCAGCCGGCGTCGGCGCGGATGGCCGCCAGCTGCGGCAGGCACCAGGCGATCTGGTCGGCGGTGGCGCGGGCCGTGGTGGCCACCGCCAGGAGCCGGGCCACCCGGTGCGGCTCGGTGACCGCCCACTCCAGCGCCCGCATGCCGCCCATCGAGCCGCCCACCACCGCGGCCCAGACGTCGATGCCGAGCGCGTCGGTCAGCGCGCGCTCGGCGGCGACCTGGTCGCGCACCGTCAGGTACGGGAACCGGCTGCCCCAGGGCCGGCCGTCCGGCGCGAGGGAGGCCGGCCCCGTGGTGCCCTGGCACCCGCCGAGCACGTTGGGCGCCACGACGAACCACCGGTCGGTGTCGACGGGCCGCCCCGGCCCGACGAGCTCCGACCACCACCCGGGGCTCGGGTGGCCAGGGCCGGCCGGGCCGGTGACGTGGCTGTCCGCGGTGAGCGCGTGCAGGACCAGCACCGCGTTGTCGCGGGCCGGGGAGAGCTCGCCCCAGGTCTGGTAGGCCATCCGCACCGGCAGCACCTCCCCCGCCTCCAGGGCCAGCGGCCCGAGGTCGGCGAACAGCCGGGAGCCGGCCGGGTCGCCCTCGCGCCAGGCGCCGGAGACGGGGAGGGGCTGAGCGGGGTCCACGGGGCAGGTCTCCTCAGGCGCCCTTGGCGGCGGTGAAGCCGGCCTCGAGGTCGGCCAGGATGTCGTCGATGTGCTCCAGGCCCACGGACAGGCGCACGAGGCCGGGGGTGACCCCCGCCGCCCGCTGCTCCTCCGCGGTGAGCTGGCTGTGCGTGGTCGAGGCCGGGTGGATCACGAGGCTCCGCACGTCACCGATGTTCGCGACGTGGCTGTGGAGGACGAGCCCCTCCACGAACCGCTGACCGGCCTCCACGCCGCCGACGATCTCGAAGGCGAGCACGCCGCCCGTGCCCTTCGGCGCGTACTTGCGCCCGCGCTCGTAGTACGGGCTCGAGGGCAGCCCGGCGTAGGCGACCGACTCGACCTCCTCGCGCCCGGTGAGCCACTGCGCCACGGCCAGCGCGTTGGCGCAGTGGCGCTCGACCCGCAGGCTGAGCGTCTCCAGGCCCTGGGCGATGAGGAAGGCGTTGAACGGCGCCAGGGCCGTCCCCAGGTCGCGCAGCAGCTGCACGCGCGCCTTGAGGATGAAGGAGAGGTTGGCGCCCAGCGGGCTGCCGACGCCGAGGTCGCGGGCGTAGACCAGCCCGTGGTAGCTCGCGTCGGGCTGGTTGAAGCCCGGGAAGCGCCCGGGGTCGGCCGCGTAGTCGAACCGGCCGCCGTCGACGATGATCCCGCCGATCGCGGTGCCGTGGCCGCCGAGGTACTTCGTGGCGGAGTGCACGACGACGTCGGCCCCCCACTCCAGCGGCCGGATGAGGTACGGGGTGGCCACGGTGTTGTCGACGATGAGCGGCACGCCGACCTCGTGGGCCACGCCCGCGACGCCCTCGATGTCGAGCACGTCCTGCTTGGGGTTCGAGATCGTCTCCCCGAAGAACGCCTTGGTGCTCGGGCGCACCGCTGCGCGCCAGGAGTCCAGGTCGTCGGGGTCCTCCACGAACGTGACCGTGATCCCCAGCTTGGGCAGGCTGTGGTGGAAGAGGTTGTAGGTGCCGCCGTAGAGGCTCGGGCTGGCCACGACGTGGTCACCGGCCTCGGCGACGTTGAGCAGCGCGAGCAGCTCGGCGGACTGGCCCGACGCCACGGCCAGCGCGCCCACCCCGCCCTCGAGGTCGGCCACCCGCTGCTCGATGACGTCGGTGGTGGGGTTCATCAGGCGCGTGTAGATGTTGCCGAACTCGCGCAGGCCGAACAGGTCGGCCGCCTGCTTGGTGTCCTTGAACACGTACGACGTCGTGGAGTAGATCGGCAGCGCCCGGGCCCCGGTGGTCGGGTCGGGGCTCTGGCCGGCGTGGATCTGGCGCGTCTCGAAGGACCAGCCGTCGTTCATGGGGGCACCTCTCAGGATGGGCCCGCAGGCCCGCGCTTGCCCCCTCGCCGGGCGGCGGGAGGCCAGGTCATCACCCGGGGCACCCCACCGCGGGCGGGGGTTGCCGGCCAGCGAGCCGGGGCTTGACGCTGGCGCTCATGACCTGCCACGAGGATAGGCCGCCCAGGGCGTGACCCTCCAGTCCGTCTCAGGATCCGGACGCGGTGTCCACCCCTGCGGCGGAGCGGGTCAGCGCCCGGTGCGCGCCCACGCGGGCGGGATGCCGCGGTCGACGGTCTGCAGCACCAGGGACGCCAGGGCGTGCGCCGGGTCGGCCCGCAGGGCCAGCTCGGCGTGGAGGGCCGCCTCGGGGCCCGCGCCCTGCCACCAGGCCGCCCAGGCGAGCACGGCCAGCGGCTCGGCGCGGCGGCGCGGCCCCGCACGGCGCACCAGGGCGCGCAGCAGGGCCTGCGCCGCGCGGAGCACGTCCGGGTCGGGCGGGGGCGCGGCCTGCGCCCCCGGCGCACCGCCGAAGACGCCCTCGAGCGCCGCGCGGGTCGCCGGGCCCTCCTCCCCGGAGAGCAGCTCCTCGAGGGCTGCGCCGGCGCCGGGGACGAGGCTGAGCAGCACCGCGTCGCGCAGGCGCCGGTCGGCCAGGCCCGCGAGCAGCCGCCCCGCGGGGACCGGGGCCAGCAGCGCCTCGACCACCTCCTCCAGCCCCGGGCCGGCCGCGGCGGCCGTCGAGGCCGTGCCCAGCGCGTCGCA
>NZ_JBZYWI010000017.1:0-32703 GCF_058932755.1 Quadrisphaera sp. DVD1 | reverse complement strand
ACCGCGCGCGTCATCGACGTCGGCGGGGCGCCCGTGGTCGTCGCCCAGCCCGCCGAGGGCGAGTTCGCCGCCTACAGCGCCGTCTGCCCCCACCAGGGCGGCGTCGTGGGCTCCAGCCGCGACACCGTCGTCACGTGCTCCCTGCACGGCAGCCAGTTCGACACCGCCGACGGGGCGGCCGTGCTCCAGGGCCCGGCCACCGAGCCGCTGGCCGCGCTGGCCGTCGCGGTCGACGGCGCCGACGTCGTCGTGGGCGGCTGACCGGCGTTCCGTCACCACCGGCCTCGGGTGGCCGCGCTCCTCCGGCTGCCCGCTCCTGCGCCCCTTCTGCACCGGCTGGCGCCGGCAGGTGGCAGGGTGGCCCGGTGCCGCCCCAGAACACCCCGAACCCGTCCAGCGCCCGCGAGGGCGTCCCGCTGACCGCCGAGCACGCCCGGCTGGCCGAGTCGCCGGGGGCGTCCGGCCCGTGGCGGCTGTGGGGCCCGTACCTGGCCGGCCGCCAGTGGGGCACCGTGCGCGAGGACTACTCCGAGGACGGCGACGCCTGGGAGTCCTTCCCCTTCGACCACGCGAACGCCCGCGCCTACCGGTGGGGCGAGGACGGCATGGGCGGCATCTGCGACCGCTTCGGCTTCCTCAACGTCGCGGTCGCGATGTGGAACGGGCGCGACCCGATCCTCAAGGAGCGCCTCTTCGGGCTCACCAACGAGGAGGGCAACCACGGCGAGGACGCCAAGGAGCACTGGTGGGCCCTCGACGGCACGCCGACGCACTCCTGGTCGCAGTGGCTCTACCGCTACCCGCAGGCGGAGTACCCCTACGCGCGGCTGCGCGAGGAGAACGCGGCCCGCACCCGCGACGAGCGCGAGTTCGAGCTCGGCGACACCGGCGTCCTGGACGAGAACCGCTTCTTCGACGTCGTGGTCACCCACGCGAAGGCGGCCCCGGACGACCTCTGCCTGACGATCACCGCGACGAACCACGGCCCCGACCCGGCGCCGCTGCACCTGCTGCCGCAGGTGTGGTTCCGCAACACGTGGTCGTGGGGCGGCGACAAGCGCCAGGGCACGCTGACCCAGCTGCTGGCGCCCACGCTGAGCGTGGGCGGGCTCGAGGCGATCGAGGCCGAGCACGGCTTCCTCGGCCGGTACGTCCTCGCCGCGGAGGGCTCGCCGGAGGTCCTCTTCTGCGACAACGAGACCAACGCCGTCGCCCTCTTCGGCGCCCCGCGCAACACGAGCAAGTACCCCAAGGACGGCATCGACCGGCGCGTCGTCCACGGCGACACCAAGGCGGTCAACCCCGCCGACCAGGGCACCAAGGCGGCGTTCTGGTACTCCTGGGACGCCGTCGCGCCGGGGGAGAGCGTCACCGTGCGGCTGCGGCTGTCGCCGTCGGACCCGGACGCGGAGACCTTCGGCCGCGGCTTCGACGCCGTCCTGGCCGACCGGCGCGCCGAGGCCGACGACTTCTACTCCCACGTCATCCACGCCGGCCTGGACGAGACCGACCGCCACGTCGCCCGCCGCGCCTACGCGGGGCTGCTGTGGACCAAGCAGCTCTACCGCTTCGACGTCGCGCAGTGGCTGGACGGCGACCCCGACGTCCCGGCACCGCCGGAGCGGGCGAAGAAGGGCGGGCGCAACACCACCTGGCGCCACCTCGCGCTCGCCGACGTCATCTCGATGCCCGACGAGTGGGAGTACCCGTGGTTCGCCGCGTGGGACACCGCCTTCCACTGCATCCCGCTGGCGCACGTCGACCCCGACTTCGCCAAGGAGCAGCTGCTGCTCATGTGCCGCGAGTGGGCGATGCACCCCAACGGCCAGCTGCCGGCCTACGAGTGGGAGTTCGGCGACGTCAACCCGCCGGTGCACGCCTGGGCGGCCTGGCACGTCTACCGGATCGACGGCTACCGCGACCGCGACTTCCTCGTCCGGGTGTTCACCAAGCTGCTGCTGAACTTCTCCTGGTGGGTCAACCGCAAGGACGCCGACGGCTCGAACGTCTTCGAGGGCGGGTTCCTCGGGATGGACAACATCGCGCTGTTCGACCGCTCCGAGCCGCTGCCGCCCGGGTTCCGCCTGGAGCAGTCCGACGCGACGAGCTGGATGGCCTTCTACTGCCAGCAGATGTTCAAGATCGCGCTCGAGCTCTCCCGGTACGACCGGGCCTGGGACGACACGGCGACGAAGTTCTTCGAGCACTTCCTCTCCATCGCGCAGGCGATGAACACCTTCGGCTCCTACGACGAGTCGCTGTGGAACGAGGAGGACGGCTTCTTCTACGACGTCCTCGTCGCCCCTGACGGCTCGCACCAGCCGATGCGCGTGCGCTCCATGGTCGGCCTCCTGCCGATCCTCGGGGCGACCGAGGTGCCGGGGTGGATCGCCGAGGAGTGCCCGGACCTCACCGCGCGGCTGCGCTGGCTGCAGCGCCGGCGCCCGGAGCTCGTCACGCCGCTGCGCTCCCGCTCCACCCCCGAGGGCCGCAAGATCGTCCTGTCCCTCCTCGGCCAGGACCGCCTGCGGAAGATCCTCACCCGGATGTTCGACTCCGAGGAGTTCCTCTCCCCGTACGGCATCCGGTCGCTGTCGAAGGCCACCGGGCAGGTCGTGGCCCAGGTCGGCGGCAAGGAAGCGATGATCGAGTACGAGCCGGGGGAGTCGCGCACCGGGCTGTTCGGCGGCAACTCCAACTGGCGCGGGCCGGTGTGGTTCCCGGTCAACGTGCTGCTCGCCGACAAGCTCCGCACCCTGGGCCGCCACTACGGCGACTCGTTCACCATCGAGATCCCCACCGGCTCGGGGAACCACCGCACGCTCGTCGAGGCCGCCGACCTCATCGACGACAGCCTCACCGCGCTGTTCCGCCCGGTCGACGGGCGGCGCCCGGCCGACGGGGAGCGGATCGAGGCCTCCGACGACCCGCTGTGGAGCGAGCACCCCACGTTCAGCGAGTTCTTCGACGGCGACACCGGCGAGGGCCTGGGCGCCACCCACCAGACCGGCTGGACGGCGCTCGTGGCGCACCTGCTCAACCCGCGGCTGCCGGTGGACCCCCGCCGGCTGGCCTGAGGCCGGCGGTCCGCCCGGTGGCGGTCCGGGCACGTGGCCGGACCGTCACCGCGGGTGCTTAGGCTTGTGCGGTGGCCGATCCTGCGACCTACCGGCCGAGGCCGGGGGAGATCCCGGAGTCCCCGGGGGTGTACCGCTTCCGCGACGCCAGCGGCCGGGTCATCTACGTCGGCAAGGCCAAGAACCTGCGCTCGCGGCTGTCGAGCTACTTCCAGGACATCTCCGCGCTCCACCAGCGCACCCGCACGATGGTCACCACGGCGGCCAGCGTGGAGTGGACGGTCGTCGGCACCGAGGTCGAGGCGCTCCAGCTGGAGTACTCCTGGATCAAGGAGTACGACCCGCGGTTCAACGTCAAGTACCGCGACGACAAGTCCTACCCCTACCTCGCGGTGACGATGGGCGAGGAGTACCCGCGGGTGCAGGTGCTGCGCGGGGCCAAGCGCAAGGGCACCCGCTACTTCGGCCCGTACACCCACGCCTGGGCGATCCGCGAGACCGTCGACCTGCTGCTGCGGGTCTTCCCCGTGCGCACCTGCTCGAGCGGCGTCTTCAAGCGCGCCCGCCAGGTCGACCGCCCGTGCCTGCTGGGCTACATCGACAAGTGCTCCGCGCCCTGCGTGGGGCGGGTCAGCGCCGAGGAGCACCGGGCGCTCGCGCAGGACTTCGGCGACTTCATGGCCGGCAACACGAGCAAGTACGTGCGCCGGATCGAGAAGGAGATGGCCGAGGCCGCCGCCGAGATGGACTACGAGCGCGCCGCCCGGCTGCGCGACGACGCCGGGGCGCTGCGCAAGGCGCTGGAGAAGAGCGCCGTCGTCCTGCCCGACGCCACCGACGCCGACGTCTTCGGCCTCGCCGAGGACGAGCTCGAGGCCGCCGTCCAGGTCTTCCACGTGCGCGGCGGGCGCATCCGCGGCCAGCGGGGCTGGGTCGTGGAGAAGGTCGAGGACGTCACCACCGCCGACCTCGTGCAGCACCTGCTCCAGCAGGTCTACGGCGGGGAGGAATCCTCCACCGAGGGCGGCGCCGGAGCCGTGCCGCGCGAGGTGCTCGTGCCGGTCGAGCCCACCGACGTCGAGCAGGTCGGCAGCTGGCTCGACGGCCTGCGGGGCTCCCACGTCGACGTCCGGGTGCCCCAGCGCGGCGACAAGCGGGCGCTGCTGGAGACCGTGCAGCGCAACGCCACCGGCGCGCTGAAGCTGCACAAGACCCGCCGCGCCGGCGACCTGACCACCCGCAGCGTGGCCCTGCAGGAGATCCAGGAGGCCCTGGGCCTGGAGACCGCGCCGCTGCGGATCGAGTGCTACGACATCTCCAACCTCCAGGGCACCGAGGTCGTCGCCTCGATGGTCGTCTTCGAGGACGGCCTGCCCCGCAAGGCCGAGTACCGCCGCTTCGCCGTCCGCGGCGACCCCGAGACCGGTGCCACCGACGACGTCTCCTCCATCCACGAGGTCATCACCCGGCGCTTCAAGCGGCACCAGGCCGAGAGCCCGGCGCAGGACGCCGTCACCACCGAGGACGTCGGCGGGGAGGTCGCCCCCGGCATCGACGCCGACACCGGCCGCCCGCGCCGCTTCGCCTACGCCCCCAACCTCGTCGTCGTCGACGGCGGCGAGCCGCAGGTCGCCGCGGCCGCCCGCGCGATGGAGGAGCTCGGCGTCACCGACGTCGCGCTGTGCGGCCTCGCCAAGCGGCTGGAGGAGGTCTGGCTGCCGGGGGAGGACTACCCGCTGGTGCTGCCGCGCACGAGCGAGGGCCTGTACCTGCTGCAGCGCGTGCGCGACGAGGCCCACCGCTTCGCCATCACCTACCACCGCCAGAAGCGGTCGAAGACGATGACGACGAGCGCGCTGGACGCCGTCCCCGGCCTCGGGCCCGCGCGGCGCAAGGCGCTCATGGCGAAGTTCGGCTCGCTCAAGGCGCTTCGCCAGGCCACGGCCGAGGAGATCGCCACCGTGAACGGCATCGGCCCGGCCACCGCGGCCGCGGTGGTGGCGGCGCTCGCGGCCGACGCCCCGGCCCCCGCGGTCGACCTCACCACCGGCGAGCTCGTCGACTGAGCCCTACCGTGGGGCCGGTGCGGTTCGCCGACCTGCCCCCGGGCTTCGTCATCGCCCACCGGGGCGGCGCGCTGCAGGCCCCGGAGAACACGCTGGAGGGCTTCCGGGTCGCCGTGGCGCAGGGCCTGCCCGTGGTCGAGCAGGACGTGCAGGTGCTCGCCGACGGCGCGCTGGGCGTCATGCACGACGGCACCGTCGACCGGACGACGACCTCGTCGGGGAACGTCGCCGAGCACACCGCCGCGTCGTGGAAGCGGCTGCGCCTGGACGCCGGCGCCTACCTCGGGGGCGGCTGGGGCGACGACCTGCAGGCGCCGCTCTTCGACGAGGTGCTGGAGGAGTTCGGCGGCCGCGTGCTGCTGTGCCCGGAGGCCAAGTCCGCCGGCACCATGACGCCCCTGCTCGACGCGCTGGAGGAGGCGGGCACGAGCCCGGAGGCGGTGCTCGTGCAGTCCTTCTCCCGCCGGGAGTGCCAGGAGGCGGTGGCCCGCGGCTGGCAGGCGCTCTGGCTCGGGTCGAGCGACCCCGCCGGCGCGGCCGCCGACGGCATCGCCTGGATCGGCGCTGCCGCCTCGACCGTGACCCCGGCCCTGTGCGCGGAGGCGCGCGCCGCCGGCGTGAGGGTCTCCTCCTACACCGTCAACCGGCAGCGGCCCTGGGAGCGGCTGCGCTCGTGGGGCGTCGAGGCGTGCTTCTCCGACGACCCGGCGTACCTGCACGCGGCCGCGGGCCGCCGCAGCCGCGACGCGTTCGCGGAGCAGCGGTGGGCCCCGGGCATGCAGGCGGACGGCGACGGGCGCGGCCGCCGCGGCCGCTTCTACCCGGACGGGTCCTTCGGCTTCGACGGGGACAGCGCGCCGGCGTCCGCGGTGCTGCTCGGCGGCCTCGGCCCGCCCGACCCGGGCGACGTCGCGCTGGACGTCTCGGTGCGCGTCGAGGCCGGGGCGGACGCCGGCGTCGACGGGGCCGCGGTGCTGCTGCTGTCCACCACGGACGAGCCGCTCGGTGCCGGCGTGGACGGCTACCTCTTCCTCCTGCACCGCTCCGGCCGGCTGGCCGTGCAGCGGGTGTGCGACGGGGTGGCGACGACCCTGGCGGAGGGCGCCGTGGCCGCCCCGGCCCCCGGGGCGTACCTGCCGCTGTCCGTCACCGCGTCCTCGGCGGGCGTCTCCCTCGGCTGCCGGGACGGCGCGGGCGGCGGCGTCGCACTCCGCGCCGACGGCCCGACCGGCGGGCTCCGCTACCTCCACGTCGGCCGGCGCGAGGCGGCCGTCCGCTTCAGGGACGTGGTGTTCCGGTGAGGGACCCCGCCGACGTCCCGGGGCACGGCCCGGCCGACCCGCGGGGGTACTGCGTCACCGCGGCCCCGGGCGGCTTCGTGTGGACCCGCCGCGCGGACGACGCCACGTCCCAGGTGCACCCCACGCGGGAGGAGGCCGTCGCCGCGGCGGAGGCCGACCGGCGCTCCCGGGAGGCCGGTCCTCCGCCCGCGTGAGGGATGCCCGCGCCGGAGCGCCGCGCGAGCCCGGCCGTCGCCTGCGACACCACCCCGCCCCTGGCACGATGAGCGCGTGACCGAGACCGAGGCAGCGGCGTCCACCCCGATCGAGGGCGCAGAGCTGCTCGTCATCACCGGCCTGTCCGGCGCCGGCCGCTCTACCGCGGCCCACGTGCTGGAGGACCTGGGCTGGTACGTCGTCGACAACCTGCCGCCGCAGATGCTCGCGCCGCTCTCGCAGCTCGCGGCCAGCGCGACGGCCACCGTGCCGAAGGTCGCCGTCGTCCTCGACGTGCGCGGGCGCGGCTTCTCCGCCGACCTCTTCTCCGCCCTGTCGGGCCTGGAGGAGCGCGGCGTGCGCCACCGGGTGCTCTTCCTCGAGGCCTCCGACGCCGCGCTCGTGCGCCGGTTCGAGTCCGTGCGCCGCCCCCACCCGCTGCAGGGCGACGGGCGGGTGCTCGACGGCATCGTCACCGAGCGGAACCTGCTCGGTGACCTGCGGGCCGCGGCGGACATCGTCATCGACACGAGCGACCGCAACGTCCACCAGCTCGCCGCCACCGTCACCGACGCCTTCGGCGAGGTCGACCGCACCCGGCTGCGCCTGACCCTGGTCTCCTTCGGCTTCAAGTACGGGCTGCCCACGGACGCCGACCACGTCGTCGACGTCCGCTTCCTGCCCAACCCCCACTGGGTGCCCGCGCTGCGCCCGCACACCGGCAAGGACCCCGAGGTGAGCGAGTACGTGCTCGGCCAGGACGGCGCGGAGGAGTTCCTCGACCGCTACGCCGCGGCCCTGGAGCCGGTGCTGGCCGGCTACGCCCGCGAGAACCGCCGGTACGCGACGATCGCCATCGGCTGCACCGGCGGCAAGCACCGCTCGGTGGCGATGTCCGAGGCCCTCGCCGCCCGTCTCCGCGAGGCCGCCGGCGAGGGCGGCCCCGCCGTCCGCGTCGCCCACCGCGACGTGGGCCGGGAGTGAGCCAGCGCTCGCAGGCGCTGCGGCGCGGGCGCACCGCGGGCCGGGTCGGCCCGGCCGTCGTCGCCCTCGGCGGCGGGCACGGCCTCGCGGCGTCCCTGAGCGCCCTGCGCCACCTCTCCGAGCGCCTCACCGCGGTGGTCACCGTCGCCGACGACGGCGGCTCCAGCGGCCGCCTGCGCGAAGAGCTCGGCGTCCTGCCCCCCGGTGACCTGCGCATGGCGCTGTCGGCGCTGTGCGACGACACCGAGTGGGGCCGCACCTGGCGCGACGTGCTGCAGCACCGCTTCTCCAGCTCCGGCAGCCTCGACCGGCACGCGGTGGGCAACCTGCTCATCGTCGCGCTGTGGGAGCAGGTCGGGGACGCCGTCGCGGGCCTGGACCTCGTCGGCCAGCTGCTCGGCGCCCGTGGGCGGGTGCTGCCGATGTCCTCGGTGCCGCTGGCGATCGAGGCGGACGTCGTGGGGCTGGACGCCGACCCGGCCCGGTCCGTCGTCGTCCACGGGCAGGGCGCGGTCGCCACCACCGACGGCCACGTGGTCGGCGTCCGCCTGCTGCCCCCGGACCCGCCCGCGCGCCCGGAGGTGCTGGAGGCCGTCGGCGCCGCGGACTGGGTCGTGCTCGGCCCGGGCTCGTGGTTCACCAGCGTCATCCCGCACCTGCTCGTGCCCGACCTCGCCGCGGCGCTGCTGGCCACCCCGGCCCGGCGCTGCCTCGTGCTCAACCTCGCCGCCGAGCGGGGCGAGGCCAGCGGCATGTCCGCCGCCGACCACGTGCGGGCGCTCGCGGCCCACGCCCCCGAGCTGCGCCTGGACGCCGTCCTGGCCGATCCCAGCGCGGTCGAGGACGTCGACGACCTCACCGGGGCCGTCGCCGCCCTCGGCGCGCGGCTCGTGCTGCGCCAGGTCGGGCGCGGAGGCGTCCCCGAGCACGACCCGCTGCGCCTGGCGGCCGCGTTCCGGGACGTCTTCGACGGCGTCGAGGGCGACGTCCCGGCGCCGGCGCACCGCCGCTGACCTGCGGCGGCGCGCCGGGAGCCACTAGCACGTCCGCCCGGCGCGTCGACGGATCTCCGCGAGTCGCCCATATCGGCGTGTCGCCGGTGGCACCATGGACGGCATGGCACTGACGGCGCAGGTCAAGGACGAGCTCAGTCGTCTGCCGGTGCAGCGCTCCTGCTGCCGCAAGGCGGAGGTCTCCTCGCTGCTGCGGTTCGCGGGCGGGCTGCACATCGTCTCCGGCCGCGTGGTGGTGGAGGCCGAGCTGGACACCGGCGCGGCCGCCCGCCGCCTGCGCCGCGACCTGGCCGAGGTCTACGGCGCGGCCAGCGAGGTGCTCGTCGTGGCCGGGGGAGGGCTGCGCCGCGGCTCCCGCTACGTCGTGCGGGTCGTGCGCGACGGCGAGAACCTCGCCCGCCAGACCGGCCTGCTCGACCAGCGCGGCCGCCCGGTGCGGGGCCTGCCCCCGCACGTCGTCTCCGGCGCCGCCTGCGACGCCGAGGCCGCCTGGCGCGGGGCCTTCCTCGCCCACGGCTCCCTCACCGAGCCGGGCCGCTCCTCCGCGCTCGAGGTCACCTGCCCCGGCCCCGAGGCCGCGCTGGCCCTCGTCGGCGCCGCCCGCCGCCTGCAGATCTCCGCCAAGGCCCGCGACGTGCGCGGCGTGGACCGCGTGGTCATCCGCGACGGCGACGCCATCGGCGCGCTGCTCACCCGCCTGGGGGCCCACGACGCCGTCATGGTGTGGGAGGAGCGCCGGATGCGCCGGGAGGTGCGGGCGACCGCGAACCGCCTGGCCAACTTCGACGACGCCAACCTGCGCCGCTCCGCCCGCGCCGCGGTGGCCGCTGGCTCCCGCGTCGAGCGGGCGCTGGAGATCCTCGGCGACGAGGCCCCCGACCACCTCAAGGTCGCCGGCGCGCTGCGCCTGGCCCACAAGCAGGCCTCCCTCGAGGAGCTCGGCGCCCTGGCCGAGCCGCCGATGTCGAAGGACGCCGTGGCGGGCCGCATCCGCCGCCTGCTCGCGATGGCCGACCGCCGCGCCTCCGACCTCGGCATCCCCGGCACCGACGCCAACCTCACCCCGGACATGCTCGACGCGTGAGACGCCCGTCCACCTCGTGGACACGTGTCAGAGCCGTCGGAGTGATCCCCTAGGGTTCAGCCAGCACCAGCCACCACCGCGGCGGAGAGCCGCACCGGACCACCAGGAGGCACCGTCGTGACGATCCGCGTGGGCATCAACGGCTTCGGCCGCATCGGCCGCAACTTCTTCAGGGCCGTCCAGGCCTCGGGCGCTGACATCGAGGTGGTCGGCGTCAACGACCTCACGAGCAACGCCACCCTCGCCCACCTGCTCGCCTACGACTCCGTGCTGGGCCGCCTCGAGGGCGTGACCACCAGCGGCGACGAGATCAGCGTGGGCGGCAAGAGCTTCAAGGCCCTCGCCGAGCGCGACCCCTCCGCCCTGCCCTGGGGCGAGCTGGGCGCCGACGTCGTCGTGGAGTCGACCGGCATCTTCACCGACGCCACCAAGGCCAAGGCGCACCTCGACGCCGGCGCCAAGAAGGTCATCATCTCGGCCCCGGCCAAGAACGAGGACTTCACGGTCGTCATGGGCGTCAACGACGACCAGTACGACCCGGCGAACCACCACATCATCTCGAACGCCTCGTGCACGACGAACTGCCTCGGCCCGATGGCCAAGGTGCTGCACGAGACCTTCGGGATCGAGCGCGGCCTCATGACCACGGTCCACGCCTACACCCAGGACCAGAACCTCCAGGACGCCCCGCACGCCGACCTGCGCCGCGCCCGCGCCGCCGCGATCAACATCGTGCCGACCTCCACCGGCGCCGCCAAGGCGATCGGGCTGGTCCTGCCCGAGCTCAAGGGCAAGCTCGACGGCTACGCCCTGCGCGTCCCGGTCCCGACCGGCTCGGCCACCGACCTCACCGTCACCGTGGGCCGCGAGACCACCGTCGAGGAGGTCAACGCCGCGCTCAAGGCCGCGGCCGAGGGCCCGCTGAAGGGCTACCTCAAGTACACCGAGGACCCGATCGTCTCCAGCGACATCGTCACCGACCCCTCGTCGTGCATCTTCGACTCCGGGCTCACCAAGGTGATCGGCGACCAGGTCAAGGTCGTCGGCTGGTACGACAACGAGTGGGGCTACTCCAACCGCCTCGTCGACCTGATCTCCCTGGTCGGCAAGGACCTCTGAGCGCCACCCGCACGGAACCCGATCGACGCGCCGTCCAGGGAGGACAGCACCACTGATGCAGACCATCGACGACCTCGTCGCCGAGGCCGGCGACCTGCGCGGTCGCCGCGTGCTGGTGCGCAGCGACCTCAACGTCCCCCTGGACGGCACGTCCATCACCGACGACGGCCGCGTCCGGGCCTCGCTGCCCACCTGGCAGCGGCTCCTCGACGCCGGCGCGCGCGTCGTCGTCTGCGCCCACCTCGGGCGTCCCAAGGGAGCGCCCGAGGAGCGGTACTCCCTGCGCCCGGTGCGCGACCGCATCGCCGAGCTGCTGCCCGGCACGACCGTGCGCCTCGCGGAGGACACCGTCGGCCCGTCCGCGCAGGCGGCCGTCGCCGAGCTCGGCGACGGCGAGCTGCTCCTGCTGGAGAACCTGCGCTTCAACGCCGGCGAGACCAGCAAGGACGACGCCGAGCGCGGCGCCTTCGCCGACGCCCTGGCCGCCCTCGCCGACGTCTACGTCTCCGACGGGTTCGGCGTCGTGCACCGCAAGCAGGCCAGCGTCTACGACGTGGCGCAGCGCCTGCCGCACGCCGCCGGCGGCCTCGTGCTGGCCGAGCAGGACGTCCTGCGCCGCCTGACCACCGACCCCGCGCGCCCCTACGCCGTCGTGCTCGGCGGCGCGAAGGTCTCCGACAAGCTCGGCGTCATCGAGAACCTCCTCGCCACGTGCGACCGCATCCTCATCGGCGGCGGCATGGTCTTCACCTTCCTCGCCGCCCAGGGCCACGAGGTCGGGAAGTCCCTGCTCGAGGCCGACCAGCTCGAGACCGTCCGCGGGCACCTCGCCACCGCCGCCGAGCGCGGCGTCGAGGTCGTCCTGCCGGTCGACGTCGTGGCCGCCACCGCCTTCTCGGCCGACGCCGAGCACGAGGTCGTGCCGGTCGAGGCGATCCCCGCCGACCGGATGGGCCTGGACATCGGCCCCCGCTCGGCCGCGCTGTTCGCCGAGCGCCTCGCCGACGCCCGCACCGTCTTCTGGAACGGGCCGATGGGCGCCTTCGAGATGGCCCCCTACGCCGAGGGCACCCGCGCCCTGGCGCAGGCCCTCGCGGCGGTCACCACCGCCGGTGGCCTCACCGTCGTCGGCGGCGGCGACTCCGCGGCCGCCGTGCGCAGCCTCGGCTTCGAGGACTCCGCCTTCGGGCACATCTCCACCGGCGGTGGCGCCAGCCTGGAGTACCTCGAGGGCAAGGCCCTGCCGGGCCTGTCCGTCCTCGACTGACCGCTCACCGACCGAACCCCCTGGAGGGCGCTGTGGCCCGCACCCCGCTGATGGCCGGCAACTGGAAGATGAACGTCGACCACGTGCAGGCGACGGCGCTGGTCCAGCGCCTGGCCTGGACGCTGGCCGACGCCAAGCACGACTACAGCGCGGTCGAGGTCGTCGTCCTGCCGCCGTTCACCGACCTGCGCACCGTGCAGGTGCTCGTCGAGGGCGACTCCCTCGACCTCGCCCACGGCGCCCAGGACTGCTCGCACCTGCCCTCCGGCGCGCGCACCGGTGAGGTGTCCGCCCCGATGCTGGCCCGCCTCGGCTGCACGTACGTGGCCGTCGGCCACAGCGAGCGGCGCGAGCACCACGGTGAGGACGACGCCCTCGTGGCGGCCAAGGCCGTCGCCGTCCTCGGGGCGGGGATGAGCCCGATCGTCTGCGTCGGCGAGCCGCTGGAGGTCCGCCGGGCCGGCGAGCACGTCGCGCACGTCCTCGCGCAGGTCGAGGGCTCCCTCGCCGGGATCGCCGTCGAGGACCTGCCCCGCGTGGTCGTGGCCTACGAGCCGGTCTGGGCCATCGGCACCGGCGAGGTCGCCACGCCCGACGACGCGCAGGAGGTCTGCGCCGCGGTGCGCGCCCGCCTGGGCGAGCTGCACGGCGCGGCCGTCGCGGACGCCGTCCGCGTGCTCTACGGCGGCTCGGTGAAGTCGAGCAACGTCGCCGCCCTCATGGCGCGCCCCGACGTCGACGGCGCCCTGGTCGGGGGGGCGAGCCTGGACGCGGCGGAGTTCGCGGCGATCTGCCGCTACGCCGACCAGGTCGATCCCGCTGGCACGGGCTCCTGACCGGTACCCTGGCCCCGTGACCACCGCAGTCCGCATCGCGCTCCAGGTGCTGCTGGCCCTGACCAGCCTGTTCCTGACCCTGCTGATCCTGCTCCACAAGGGCAAGGGCGGCGGCCTCTCCGACATGTTCGGCGGCGGCATGTCCGTCAGCGCCGGCAGCTCCGGGGTGGCCGAGCGCAACCTCAACCGCATCACCATCGGCATCAGCGTGGTCTGGGCGGTGACGGTCGTGCTCCTCGGCGTGCTCGAGCGCTTCGACCCCACGGGCGCCTGACCGACCCAGCTCGACCCCGGCCGTCGTCGGCAGCCGGACAGATCTCACGAGGAGACTCACGTGGCAGGTGGCAACGCGATCCGCGGCAGCCGGGTGGGCGCCGGTCCCATGGGCGAGGCCGAGCGGGGCGACACCGCGCCGCGGCGCCGGGTGTCGTACTGGTGCTCCAACGGGCACGAGACCCAGCCCAGCTTCTCCCAGGAGAGCGGCTCGGACGTCCCGGAGACGTGGGACTGCCCGCGCTGCGGGTTCCCCGCCGGCCAGGACCGCGCGAACCCGCCCTCGCCGGCCCGCAACGAGCCGTACAAGACGCACCTCGCGTACGTGAAGGAGCGGCGCAGCCCCGCCGACGGCGAGGCCATCCTCGCCACCGCGCTGGAGAAGGTGCGCGCCAAGCAGTCCCTGCGCTGACGCGCTGAGCACGCAGGAGGGCCCGGCACCGTCGATGACGGTGCCGGGCCCTCCTGGCTGTGCGGGCTCAGCGGCGGCTGTTCGCCCCGCGGTCGACCAGCCACAGCGTGCGCTGGACGCCGGCCGCGCGGCTGGACGGCAGGTCGCCCGGGCCGGCCAGGGCCTCGGCGACGACGGCGGCCTTGGCCTCGCCGTCCACGACGCACCACACCTCCTCGGCGGAGGTGATCACCGGGAGGGTGAGCGAGAGCCGGGTCGGCGGCGGCTTGGGGGCGTCGCGCACCGCTACGACGGTGCGCTCGTCCTCGGCCGAGACCGGCTGCGCCGCGGGGTGGCCGGGGAAGAGCGAGGCCACGTGGCCGTCGGGGCCGACCCCGAGCAGGAGCACGTCGAGCACCGGGACGGGGCCGGCGACGCCGTCCTCCCGCGCCACGCGCGCGAGCTCGTCGGCGTAGCGGCGGGCAGCGGCGTCCGGGTCGTCGCCGTCGGGACCGTCGCTCGGCGGCATGGCGTGCACGCGCGCCGGGTCCAGGCCGAGGGGCCCGAGCGCGTCGAGCAGCGCCGAGCGGGCCTGGGTCTCGTTGCGGTCGGCGTCCCCGGAGGGCAGGAACCGCTCGTCGCCCCACCACAGGTCGACCGCGGACCAGTCCACGGCCCGCACCGCGGGGGAGGTCGCGAGCTGCGCGAGGGCCATCGTGCCGACCGTGCCGCCGGTGAGGACCACCCCGGCGCGCCCTCGCAGCGCCTGGGCGTCGAGGATCCGCGTCACGAGGCGGGCCGCCACCGCCGCCGCGAGGGACTCGCGGTCGGGGTGGACGACCACCTGCGCCGGAGCCGGGCTCACGAGGCGCTCACCCCGGTCTCCCCGGAGCGGTCGAAGCGCTCCGGCTGGGGCCGGCTCGTCTCGCCCTCGCCGGCCGGGGTGCTCGTCGCGGCGCCCAGCTCGATGCCCTCGGGCTCGGCCGCCGCGATGTCCGCCGCGACCTGGGCCGCCTGGGCGTCGAGCTCCTCGCCGCGCCGCTGCGCGTCGGCGTGGGAGGAGGCGTCGCCGCTGCGCTCGGCCTCGGCCAGCGGCACGGACCGGGCCCCCTCCAGGGCGGGCAGCCCCTTGACCACGACCTCGCCGAAGATGTCGTCGGGGTCGAGCCGGCGCAGCTCCTCGGCCAGGCAGTCGGTGTTGGACCGGCGGGCCAGCGCGATCCGCCGGTCCGGCTGCCCGGGCTGGGTGAGGGTGGCCACGGAGCCGTCCGGGCGGACCAGCTCGATCGCCCCGCCGGGCCGCTCGAGCCGGACGCCGACGATGCCGGTGCCGGCCTTGGTGCGGGCCCGGGTCACCGGGCAGTCCAGCGCCAGCGCCAACCAGCCGGCCAGCAGCTCGGTGCTGGGGCTGTCGACCGCGCCGGTCACGGTCGCCGCCGTGACGGGCTCGCTGGGGTCGGCGTCCAGCGCCGCGGCGAGGTAGCCGCGCCACAGGGTCAGCCGGCTCCAGGCGAAGTCGGTGTCGCCGGGGGAGTGGCACTGGGCCAGCCGGTGCAGGCTCGCCACCGGGTCCTCGGCCGCGGCCGAGTCGGTGATCCGGCGCTGGGCCATCGCGCCGATCGGGTCCGCCGAGGGGTCCACCGGCGGCTCGCCGGGCCACCACGCCACCACGGGGGCGTCGGGCAGCAGCAGCGGCACGACCATGGCGGCGCCGTGCTCGGTGAGCGGGCCGTAGCTGCGCAGCACCACGACCTCGCTCGCGCCGGCGTCGCCGCCGACGCGGATCTGGCCGTCCAGGCGCGAGGTGCCGCGGCTCTCTCCGCGGGCCAGCACGAGGATGCGGCACGGGTGCTCCCGGCTCGCCGCGTTCGCGGCGTCGATCGCCGCCTCCGCGTGCTCGTCGTCGGTGGGGACGATGAGGGTGAGCACCCGGCCCAGCGCCACGGCGCCACCGGAGTCGCGCAGGTCCACGAGGCGCTTGGCGATCGCGCCGGTGGACGTGCGGGGCATGTCGACGATCACGGGCGCCTCCACGTGCGGCCGGTGCGGGCGAGCATCTCGTGCGCGGAGTCAGGACCCCACGAGCCCGAGCGGTAGGGCGGGGGCTGGCCCTGCGACTCCCAGTGCTTGATCACCGGGTCGAGGATGCGCCAGGACAGCTCGACCTCCTCGTGCCGGGGGAACAGCGGCGGGTCGCCGAGCAGCACGTCGAGGATGAGGCGCTCGTAGGCCTCGGGGGAGGACTCGGTGAACGAGTGCCCGTACCCGAAGTCCATCGTGACGTCGCGGACCTCCATCGCCGTGCCCGGCACCTTCGACCCGAAGCGCAGGGTCACGCCCTCGTCCGGCTGCACGCGCACCACCAGGGCGTTCTGCCCCAGCTCCTCGGTGGCGGTGGACTCGAACGGCAGGTGCGGCGCCTTCTTGAAGACGATGGCGATCTCGGTGACGCGGCGGCCCAGGCGCTTGCCGGTGCGCAGGTAGAACGGCACGCCCGCCCAGCGGCGGGTGTCGATCTCCAGCGTCACCGCGGCGAAGGTCTCCGTGGTGGAGTCGGCGGGGATGCCCTCCTCCTCCAGGTAGCCCTTGACCGGCTCGCTGCCCTGCCAGCCCGGCGCGTACTGGCCGCGCGCGGTGTTGGCGTCGAGGTCGGCGGGCAGGCGGACGGCGGAGAGCACCTTCTCCTTCTCCGCGCGCAGGTCGTGCGCGTCGAAGGAGACCGGCTCCTCCATCGCCGTGAGCGCGAGGAGCTGCAGGAGGTGGTTCTGGATGACGTCGCGCGCGGCGCCGATCCCGTCGTAGTACCCCGCGCGGCCGCCGATGCCGATGTCCTCGGCCATGGTGATCTGCACGTGGTCGACGTGGTTGGAGTTCCACAGCGGCTCGAACATCTGGTTCGCGAAGCGCAGCGCCAGGAGGTTCTGGACCGTCTCCTTGCCCAGGTAGTGGTCGATCCGGAACACCGACTCGGGCGGGAAGACCCGCTCGACCACGTCGTTGAGCGCGCGGGCGCTGGCCAGGTCGCGGCCGAACGGCTTCTCGATGACCACGCGCCGCCAGGAGCCCTCGGCCTTGCTCGCCAGGCCCGAGCGCTCCAGCTGCTCGTTGACCACCGGGAAGAACTTCGGCGGGATCGAGAGGTAGAAGGCGTGGTTGCCGCCGGTGCCGCGCTCGGCGTCCAGCTGGGCGACCGTCTCGGCGAGGGTCTTGAACGCCTCCGGGTCGTCGAACTCGCCGGGCACGAACCGGAAGCCCTCGGCCAGGTGCTGCCACACCTCCTCCCGGAAGGGGGTGCGCGAGTGCTGGCGCACGGCGTCGTAGACCACGCGCCCGAAGTCCTGCTCCGCCCAGTCCCGGCGGGCGAACCCGACGAGGGAGAAGCCCGGGGGCAGCAGGCCGCGGTTGGCGAGGTCGTAGATCGCCGGCATGAGCTTCTTGCGCGCCAGGTCGCCGGTGACGCCGAACATCACCATGCCGCACGGGCCCGCGATGCGGGCCAGGCGCTTGTCGCGCGGGTCGCGCAGCGGGTTGGTGCCCGCCCCGAGGAGCTCAGCGGTCACCGCTGCCCTCCTGCGCCCAGCAGGGCCACCAGCTGGGCCAGCCCGGCGGCGCGGTCGGTCAGGTGCAGGCGCAGCACCGGCCGGCCGTGCTCGGCGAGGACCCGGGCGTCGCCGCCGGCCTGCGCGCTGATCAGCTGGCCGAAGTCGAACGGCCGGCCGGGGATCTCCACCTGCGTGCTCGAGCCGGCCGTGATCTGCAGGAACACCCCGGTCGGGGCGCCGCCCTTGTGGTACTGGCCGGTGGAGTGCAGGAACCGCGGCGCCCACCCGAAGGTGACCGGGCGCCCGGTGCGGGCGGAGAGGGCCGCGCGGACGCCGGGCAGCTCGGGAGCGCCCTCGCGGTCGAGGTAGGCCATCACCGCGAGGTAGCCGCGGGCCGGGTCGAGCCGGCCCAGCAGCGCCGCCAGCGCGCCCGCGGCGTCGTCGACGCCGTTGAGCAGCCCCGGCGTCGCCCGCACCTCGATGGCGCCGTCGGTCAGCGCCGCCGGCTCCGGCTCGGGGGTGGCGTCGAGGAGGCCGCGCGCGGCCGCCTTGGCGCTCTCGACGTCCGGCTGGTCGAAGGGGTTGATCTCCAGCAGGCGCCCGGCGATGGCCACCGCGGTCTCCCACAGCTGCATCTGGGCGCCGAGGCTGCCGGAGGTCACGACGTCGTCGCGCTGGGCCTGGACGTCGCTGGAGCCGACCAGGTGCACGACGAGCTCGTCGGCGGCCGGGGAGGCGACCTCGCGGTCCGCCGGGGAGGCCACGACGACGGGCAGGAGCCCGGTGCCGAGCTTGCCGGTGGACTCGGCGATGAGCTGCTCGGCCCAGTCGCCGAAGCCGACCAGGCCGGAGCCCTCGTCGACGATGACGACCTTGTCCTTGCCGGCGGTGCCGCCGAGGGCGCAGCCCAGGACGACGGCCGGGTTGCTGACGTCGTCGCTCGCCAGGACGTCGGTCACCGCGGCGGCCTCGTCGAGCAGGGCGCCGATGTCGGCGCCCGCGAGGCCCGAGGGGACCAGGCCGAAGGCGGTCAGCGCCGAGTAGCGCCCGCCCACGGTCGGGTCGGCCTCGATGACCGCGCGGTAGCCGGCCTCGGTCGCCGCCTGCTGCAGCGGGGAGCCCGGGTCGGTGACCACGACGATGCGGCGGGCGGCGTCGATGCCCGCCGCGGTCATCGCGGCCTCCAGCGCCCGGCGCTGGCTGTCGGTCTCCACGGTGCCGCCGGACTTGCTCGACACCACGACGACGGTGCGCTCCAGGCGGTCGCCCAGGGCGCGGGCGACCTGCTCGGGGTCGGTGCCGTCGAGGACGGTCAGCTCGACCCCGGCCGTGCGCGTGATGACCTCGGGGGCCAGCGAGGAGCCGCCCATGCCGCACAGGACGACGTGGTCGACGCCCTCGGCCAGCAGCTCCTCCCGCAGGGCGGTGATCCGCGCCACGAGCGGCCGCGAGGCGGTCGGCAGCGTCGTCCAGCCCAGGCGCTTGGACGCCTCGTCCTCGGCGTCCGGGCCCCACAGGGTGGCGTCGCCGGCGGCCAGCCGCGAGGCGACCTGGTGGCTGGTCAGGGACGGCGCGTGCGTGCGGACGGCGTCCTCGGCGGCGCCCGCGACGCCGACCTCGAGACCGGCGGTCACTCGTCCCCCTCGGCCTGGGCGGACACCCGCTCCAGCTCGTCGCGCACGGAGCCCTGCAGGTCGCCCCAGGACTTCTCGAACTTGTCCAGGCCCTCGCGCTCGAGCAGCTCGACGACCTCGGTGTAGGACACGCCCACGCGCTCGAGGGCGTCGAGGGTGGCGGTGGCCTCCGCGTAGGTGCCGCGGATGGTGTCGCCGTGCAGCTCGCCGTGGTCGGCGACCGCCTCGAGCGTGGAGCCCGGCATCGTGTTCACGGTGCCGGCGGTGACCAGCTCGGTGACGTAGAGGGTGTCGGGGTAGTCGGGGTTCTTCACCCCGGTCGAGGCCCACAGCGGGCGCTGGCGGTTGGCCCCGGCCTCCTCGAGGACCTTCCAGCGCGGGCTGGAGAAGACCTCCTCGTAGGCCTCGAAGGCGAGGCGGGCGTTGGCCAGGGCGGCCTTGCCGCGCAGGGCCAGGGCCTCCTCGGTGCCGATCGCCTCGAGGCGCTTGTCGATCTCGGAGTCGACGCGGGAGACGAAGAAGCTCGCCACCGAGTCGATCGTCGAGAGGTCGAGGCCCTTCTCGCGGGCCTGCTCCAGCCCGGTGAGGTAGGCGCTCATGACGCCGCGGTAGCGGTCCAGGCTGAAGATCAGCGTGACGTTGACGCTGATCCCCTCGGAGATCGCGGTGGTGATGGCCGGCAGGCCCTCCACGGTCGCGGGGATCTTGATGTAGAGGTTGGGGCGGTCGACCGTGGTCCACAGCGTGCGCGCGGACTCGGTGGTCGCCTCGGTGTCGCGGGACAGCCGCGGGTCGACCTCGAGGGAGACCTTGCCGTCGAGGTGGCCGGTGGCCTCCCAGACCGGGCGCAGGACGTCGCACGCGTCGCGGACGTCCTTGGTCGTGATCTCGAAGATGGCCTGGTCGAGGTCGGCGCCCTTGGCGACGAGCTCCTTGACCTGGTCGGTGTAGCGGTCGCCCTTGGACAGGGCCGACGCGAAGATCGTCGGGTTGCTCGTGACGCCGACGACGCCGCTCTCGGCGACGAGGCGCTGGAGCTCGCCCGAGCCGATCAGCTCGCGGGACAGGTCGTCGAGCCAGACCGAGACGCCGGCCTGGTTGAGCTCTGCTGCTGCGTTGGTGGCCATGGTGCTCCTCCTAGAGGGGAGAGTGCTGGGGATGAGCGCTGCGGCTCAGCGGTCGCTGGTGCCGCCGGTCGGCGAGCTGGAGGCGCTGACGCTGCCGGGGGAGTCGGACCCGACGGCCTCGATGGACTCGCGGGCCGCGGCGACCACGTGCTCGGCGGTGAAGCCCAGCTCGCGGTAGAGGGTCTTGGCGTCCGCGGAGGCGCCGAAGTGCTCGAGGGAGATGCTGCGGCCGGCGTCGCCGACCACGTCGCGCCAGCCGGCGGCGACGCCGGCCTCGACCGAGACGCGCGCCTTCACCGCGGCGGGCAGCACCTGCTCGCGGTAGTCGGCGTCCTGCTCGGCGAACCACTCGCGGCAGGGCATGGAGACCACGCGGGTGGGGACGCCGTCCGCCTCGAGCTGCTCGCGGGCGGCCACGGCGATCTGCACCTCCGAGCCGGTGCCCACGAGGATGACCTCGGGGGTGCCGGTGCTGGCCTCGGCGAGGACGTAGGCGCCGCGCAGGACGCCCTCGGCGGACCCGAACGCCTCGGTGGTGGCCGCACCGGTGCCGCGCTCGAACGTCGGCAGGTTCTGCCGGCTGAGGATGATCGCGGACGGGCCGTCGGTGTGCTCGAGGATCCCGCGCCAGGCGAAGGACGTCTCGTTGGCGTCGGCGGGGCGGACCACGGCCAGGCCGGGGATGACGCGCAGCGCGGACAGGTGCTCCACCGGCTGGTGGGTCGGGCCGTCCTCGCCCAGGCCGATCGAGTCGTGCGTCCACACGTAGGTGGTCGGGATCTGCATGAGCGCGGCCAGGCGCACCGGCGGGCGCATGTAGTCGCTGAAGACGAGGAACGTGCCGCCGTACACGCGGGTGCCGCCGTGCAGGGTGATCCCGTTCATGATCGAGCCCATGGCGTGCTCGCGGATGCCGAAGTGCAGCGTGCGGCCGTACTCGTTGCCGCTCCAGCTGCGCGTGGCGCGCGAGGCCGGGATGAAGGACGGCTCGCCCTCCATGGTCGTGTTGTTGCTCTCGGCCAGGTCGGCGGAGCCGCCCCACAGCTCGGGCAGCACCGGCGCGAGGGCGTTGAGCACCGTGCCGGAGGCCTTGCGGGTGGAGACGTCCTTGCCGGCGGGGAAGGACGGCAGCGCGTCGGTCCAGCCCTCGGGCAGGCGGCGCTCCTTCATCCGGTCGAGCAGCGCGGCGCGGTCGGGGTTGGCCTCGCGCCACGCGGCGTAGGCGGCGTCCCAGGCCTCGCGGGTCGGCTTGAGCCGCTCGACGATGCCGCGGGTGCGCTCGATCACGGCGTCCTCGACGGCGAAGGTGGCCTCGGGGTCGAAGCCCAGCAGCTCCTTGGTGGCCTTGATCTCGGCGTCGCCGAGGGCGGAGCCGTGGGACTTGCCGGTGTTCTGCAGGGTCGGCGCGGGCCACGCGATGCGGGTCTTCAGCGCGATGAAGGACGGGCGGCCGGTCTCGGCCTTCGCGGCCTGCAGCGCGGCGTACAGGGCCTCGACGTCCTCGTGGTACTCGCCGCCGCCGTTGGTGAAGTCGACGGTCTGGACGTGCCAGCCGTACGCCTCGTAGCGCTTGACGACGTCCTCGGTGAAGGCGATGTCGGTGTCGTCCTCGATGGAGATCTGGTTCTGGTCGTAGATGACCGTGAGGTTGCCCAGCTCCTGGTGGCCGGCGAGGGAGCTCGCCTCGGAGGTGACGCCCTCCTCGAGGTCGCCGTCGGAGGCGATGACGTAGATGCCGTGGTCGAAGACGCTCTCGCCGGGGGCGGCGTCGGGGTCGAGCAGGCCGCGCTCGCGGCGGGCGGCCATCGCCATGCCCACCGCGCTGGCCAGGCCCTGGCCCAGCGGGCCGGTGGTGATCTCGACGCCGTCGGTGTGCTTGTACTCCGGGTGGCCGGGGGTCTTCGAGCCCCACGTGCGCAGCGCCTTGAGGTCGTCGAGCTCGAGGCCGTAGCCGGCCAGGTAGAGCTGGATGTACAGGGTCAGGCTGGAGTGCCCGGCCGACAGGACGAAGCGGTCGCGCCCGTCCCAGTGCGGGTCCGTGGGGTCGGACTTCATGACCTTCTGGAAGAGCAGGTACGCGGCCGGGGCCAGGCTCATCGCCGTGCCCGGGTGGCCGTTGCCGACCTTCTGCACGGCGTCGGCGGCGAGCAGCCGGACGGTGTCGACCGCGCGGCTGTCGACGTCGTCCCACTCGAGGGCGTTCGTCGTGGCGGTCTTGTCGATCGTGGTCACTGGTGGGGTCCTCTCCCTGCGTCGCGCGCGAGGGACCCGGCGCGCGGCCCGATTCGGTGTCGCTCTGCGGCGGCCCGGCACCGTCGTGCGGCCAGCCATCCGTCGCTGTGAGCCTACTCACCTGCACGGAGGCCGCCACACGCGCCCGGACGCGCTCCACCGGAAGGATCGGCCGCCCGCTCGCGGGGTTGAGCCCGATCAGCGCGCGGCCGGGCCGCCGTCCCCCGGACGCCGGGTCGTACAGTGGAGCGCCAGCCCCCGGGGATGCCCTGCAGCGAGGACCGCGAGAACCCGTGACCGCCGTCGACCACGTCGCCGAGGCTCCGTCGAGCTGGACCCGCCGCCAGCGGCTGGTCGGCTTCGTGGCGCTGACCAAGCCCCGGATCATCGAGCTGCTGCTCATGACCACGGTGCCGACGATGATGCTGGCCGAGCGCGGGCTGCCCCGGCTCAGCCTGCTCGCCGCCACGCTCGTCGGCGGCACGCTCGCCGCGGCCAGCGCCAACGCCCTGAACTGCTACATCGACCGCGACATCGACATGCGGATGCACCGCACCAGCCGGCGGCCCCTGGTCACCGGCGTGGTCAGCCCGCGCGAGGCGCTGGTCTTCGGGATCGCGCTCGGCGTCGTGTCGGTCGTGTGGCTCGCCGCGGTCGTCAACGGTCTCTCCGCCCTGCTCGCCGGGCTCGCGATCGCCTTCTACGTCTTCGTCTACACCCTCGGCCTCAAACGCCGCACGAGCCAGAACATCGTCTGGGGCGGCGCGGCCGGGTGCATGCCCGTGCTCATCGGCTGGTCCGCGGTGACCGGCAGCCTGTCGTGGACGCCGTGGGTGCTCTTCGCGATCATCTTCCTCTGGACGCCGCCGCACTACTGGCCGCTGTCCATCAAGTACCGCACCGACTACGCCGAGGTCGGCGTCCCGATGCTGCCCGTCGTGGCCGCGCCCACCGCGGTGGGCCGCCAGGTCGTCGCCTACACCTGGGCCACGGTCGCCGCCACGCTCGTGCTCGTGCCGGTGGCCGGCACGGGGCTGGTCTACGCCGTCGCCGCGGTGGTGCTCGGCGCGTGGTTCCTCCTCGAGGCGCACGCGCTGCTGCGCCGGGCGAAGCGCGTGGCGTCGGCCGACGATGTGGGCGCCATGCGCGTGTTCCACACCTCGATCAGCTACCTGACGCTGCTGTTCCTCGCGCTCGCCGTGGACGCCGTCCTGCCGTACCAGCTCTTCTGAGGCGCACCGCTCTCCCGAGGGGCACCGCTCTTCTGGGGCGCACCGCTCTTCCGAGGGGCACCGCCCGACCCGCCACCTGAGGCCGCACCCCGCTCACGGGGTGCGGCCTCAGGTGCGTCCGGGGTCTCCCGCGAACCGCACTCCTGCGGAGAAGTGCGGTCCCGAGGTGCCCGCGAACCGCACTCCTGTGGAGAAGTGCGGTCCCGGGGTGCCCGCGAGCCGCACTCCTGCGGAGAAGTGCGGTCCCGAGGCCCCCGCGAACCGCACTCCTCCGGAGAAGTGCGGTCCCGGGGCCCCCGGTGGGGTGTCAGACGGGGAGGGCGTCCTCGGGAGCGCGCACGCGCACCGCGACGACGAGGGTGGTCACCGCGACCACGAGCAGGCAGGCCCCGAGCATGTGCGCGATGACGAGCGCCTCGGGCAGGTCGGTGGCGTACTGCACGTAGCCGACGAGGCCCTGGGCCAGGGTGACGAGGAGCACGAGGGCCGCGGCGCGCACGGACCGGCGCGGCGCGGTGACCACCCGCAGCGCGACGTACAGGCCGATGGCGAGGCCGAGGAAGAGCAGCACGAGGTCGGCGTGCAGCCAGCTGACGGTGCGGGGGTCGAGGCCGAAGCGGGCCGGGTCCTCGGCGTCGCCGGAGTGCGGCCCGGACCCGGTCACGACGGTGCCCAGCACGAGCACGCCCGCGGCCACGGCGACGAGCACCCACGTCATCTGGCGCAGCACCGGGGGCACGAGGGAGCGCGGCGGCTCGTCGCCCTCACCGGCGCGCAGCAGCAGCAGGGTGGAGACGGCCACGAGGAGCATCGAGACGAGGAAGTGCAGCGCGACGGTCGCCGGGTGCAGCGAGGTCAGCACCGTGATCCCGCCGATCACCGCCTGCAGCACGACGCCGACGAGCGGGAGGGCAGCCACCACGCGCAGGCCCGGGCGGCGCAGGCGCCAGACCGCGACGAGCGCCGCGACGGCCAGGACGAGCACGAGGAAGGTCAGCAGCCGGTTGCCGAACTCGACGTACTTGTGGAAGCCCTCCGCCTGCTCGACGGTCGGCACGTACGAGCCGGGCGCGCACTGCGGCCAGGTCGGGCAGCCCAGGCCCGAGCCGGTGAGCCGGACGACGCCGCCGGTGACGACGATGAGCACCTGCGCGACGAGGTTGGCCACGAGCACGGCGCGGGTCCACCCGCCGATGGCGCTGCGCGGCGGGAGGGGAGCGCCCGACGGCGCGGGGCGGGAGAGGGCGGGGCTGACCACGTCACGAGGGTAGGTGCCCGCCGAGGCGCCCCGGTGCCACGGCCCTGGTGACCCGGCTCACCCCCTGCCGGCGCGCGCCGTCAGCTCCAGCGGAACGTGCGCGCCGCCAGCGCTCCGGCCCCGAGCGCCCAGGCCACGAGGACGGCGAGCGGCCCCAGGGCGAGGGCGCCGTCGAGCGCGGCCGCCCGTGCGGCGTCGCCGAGCGCGGCCGACGGCAGGACGGCGGCCACGGCGGCCAGCGGGCCGGGCAGCCCCTCGCGCGGCAGCAGCAGCCCGCCGCCGGCGAGCAGGAGCACGTAGAGGAGGTTCGCCAGCCCGAGCACGGCCTCGGCGCGCAGGAGCCCGGCCAGGAGCACCGCCAGGGCGCCGAAGGCGGCGGTGCCGGCCAGCAGCGCCAGCGCGAGCCCGAGCGGGGCGACGGCGCCCTGCGCGAGCGGACGCCACCCGAGGGCCAGGGCGATCGCGCTGAGCACCACCACCTGCAGCACCTCGACGACCGCCACGGCCAGGACCCGCCCGGCCAGCAGCCCCTCGCGGCCGAGCGGCGTGGTCGCCAGCAGCCGCAGGACGCCGTAGCGGCGGTCGAAGCCGAGCTGGATCGCCTGGCCGGTGAAGGCGGTGGAGACCACGGCCAGCCCCAGGACGCCGGGGGTCACGACGTCCACGGCGGGCAGGTCGGCCAGCGCCGCGGGCAGCCCGAGGTCGTCCAGCGGCAGCCGCACCAGCGCGAGCAGCGCGAGGGCCGGCAGGACGAGGCTGACGAGCAGCTGCTCGCCGTTGCGCAGCAGCACGGAGGTGTCGAAGCGGGCCTGCGCCACCGCGCGGCGCCAGGCGGGTGCAGCCCCGCCGCCGGGGGCCAGGCGCAGCCCGGCTCCCCGGCCGGCGTCCACTCCCACGTCGGGGGCGCTCACCGCTCCTGCCAGTCGGCCGGGCCGCCGGTGAGCTCGAGCACGACCTCCTCGAGGGTGCGCCGCCCCACGGTGAGCCCCTGGGGCATGACGCCTCGGCCGGCGCACCACGAGGCGACCGTGGCCACCACCTGCGGGTCCACGGCGCCGCTGGAGGCGCCCGCCTGCACGGCGCGCACCTCGTAGCGCCCCGGCCCGACCTCGGTGGTGGTCACCGTCGGCGGCAGTGCCCGGCGCAGCTCGGCGAGGTCCATCCCGGCCACGGCCGAGAAGCGCAGGTGGTCGGCGCCACCCCCGCCCGTCAGCTCGGCGACGGTGCCCGTGGCGACCTCGCGGCCGGCCCGCACGACGACGACGGAGTCGGCCAGTCGCTCGGTCTCCTCCATCGAGTGCGTGGTGAGGACGACGGCGACGCCGGCTGCGCGCAGCCGCTCGAGCAGGCCCCACACCGCCTGGCGCCCGTGCGGGTCGAGCCCGGCGCTCGGCTCGTCGAGGAAGAGCAGCTCGGGGCGGCCGACGACGGCGGCGGCCAGGGCCAGGCGCTGGCGCTGGCCGCCGGACAGCCGGCGGACCGCGGTGCGCGCGAAGGCGTCGACGCCGAGGGCGGCGGCGAGCTCGCCGGCGTCCATCGGGTCGGCGTGCAGCGAGGCGACGTGCCGCAGCACCGCCATGGCGGGGGCGCCGTTCGGAAGCCCGCCGTCCTGCAGCAGCACCCCGACCCGGGAGCGCAGCCGCGCGCCGTCACGCGCCGGGTCGAGGCCCAGCACCCGCACGCTGCCGCCGTCGGGGGAGCGAAGGCCGACGCAGCACTCCACGGTCGTCGTCTTGCCGGCGCCGTTGGGGCCCAGGACCGCGGTGATCGCGCCGCGCTCGGCGCGCAGCGTGAGGCCGTCGACGGCGGCCCGCCCCCCGTAGCGCTTGACCAGGCCGGTGACCGCGACGGCGGCCGCGCCGGGCTCGTCGCCGGAGCCGCGCGAGGGGTCGAGCTGGGGAGGGAGGGGCGCGCTGGCGGTGAGGGCGCCGCCCGTGCTGCTCACCCGGTGGAGTCTAGGCGCCGGGTACGTCGGGAGTGCCCCGCAGGACGCCCGCCCCGCAGTGGCACGGGTCACCGTCGAGGGACATCGGCAGCCGGCCCACGGCACCCGACGCCGAGGAACCCGCGGGTGACGGTGATCACAAGGGCGCCCTGCGCCGGATCGGCGGGGAAGCGAATTAGGGCACACTGGCGTTGTGCAAACCGTGGGCACCCCGGTGGACGTCGAGCGCAGCACCCGTCAGCGGGTCGTGCGCGCCGTCCTCCAGAGCGGACCCGTCACGGCCGCGGACCTCGCCTCCGAGCTGGGCGTCACCCCGGCCGCCGTCCGGCGCCACCTCGACGCCCTCGTGCTCTCCGGCCAGGTCCGGGCGCGCGGCGGGGCCAGCTCGGGGCACCGCGGTCGCCCGGCCCGCACGTACGTGCTCACCCGCGACGGCCACGCGGCCGCTCCGGGCGCCTACGACGACCTCGCCGCCTCGGCCCTGGGCTACCTGGCCCGCACCGAGGGCGCTGAGGCGGTGGCCCGCTTCGCGCGGGTGCGCGCCGGCGAGCTCGAGGAGCGGTACGCGGCCGCCGTCGCGCACGCGCCCGACGTGCCCTCGCGGGTGCGCGCCCTGGCCGAGGCCCTGACCGCCGACGGCTTCGCCGCCAGCGCCCGCCCGGTGCGGGCGGGGCCGGTCGAGGGCGTGCAGCTGTGCCAGGGACACTGTCCGGTGGAGAGCGTCGCCGCCGCGTTCCCGGAGCTGTGCCGGGCCGAGGCCGAGGCGTTCGAGCGCCTGCTCGGGGCCCCGGTCCAGCGGCTGGCCACGCTGGCCACCGGCTCCCACGCCTGCACGACCCACGTCACCACCCAGACCGAACCGCAGCCGCACCCGCACGACGAGCACCACCCCCTGCACGCCACGGCACCACCCGAAGGGACGGACCCGCGATGACCGCACCCGAGACCACCCAGCCGGCACTGAACGACATCGAGGCCCGCAACCCCTCCCTCGCCGGTCTGGGCACCTACCAGTACGGGTGGGCCGACTCCGACGTCGCCGGCACCAACGCCCGCCGCGGGCTGAACGAGGACGTCGTCCGCGACATCTCTGGCCGCAAGGGCGAGCCGGAGTGGATGCTGCGCACCCGCCTCAAGGCGCTGAAGATGTTCGGCCGCAAGCCCATGCCGGACTGGGGCAGCGACCTCTCCGACATCGACTTCGACAACATCAAGTACTTCGTGAAGTCCACGGAGAAGCAGGCCGCCACCTGGGACGAGCTGCCCGAGGACATCCGCAACACCTACGACCGCCTGGGCATCCCCGAGGCCGAGAAGCAGCGCCTCGTCTCCGGCGTCGCGGCCCAGTACGAGTCGGAGGTCGTCTACCACCAGATCCGCGAGGACCTGGAGGCCAAGGGCGTCATCTTCGTCGACACCGACACGGGCCTGAGGGACCACCCGGAGCTCTTCCAGGAGTACTTCGGCACCGTCATCCCGCCGGGGGACAACAAGTTCGCCGCGCTGAACACGGCCGTGTGGTCGGGCGGCTCCTTCATCTACGTGCCGCCGGGCGTGCACGTCGACATCCCGCTGCAGGCCTACTTCCGGATCAACACGGAGAACATGGGCCAGTTCGAGCGGACGCTGATCATCGCCGACGAGGGCTCCTACATCCACTACGTCGAGGGCTGCACGGCGCCGATCTACAAGAGCGACTCGCTGCACTCCGCGGTCGTGGAGATCATCGTCAAGAAGAACGCCCGCGTGCGGTACACGACCATCCAGAACTGGTCGAACAACGTCTACAACCTCGTCACCAAGCGGGCGACCGCCGCCGAGGGCGCGACCATGGAGTGGGTCGACGGCAACATCGGCTCCAAGGTGACCATGAAGTACCCGGCGATCTTCCTCATGGGCGAGCACGCCAAGGGCGAGACGCTGTCGGTCGCCTTCGCCGGCGAGGGCCAGCACCAGGACGCCGGCGCGAAGATGGTCCACGCGGCGCCGAACACGTCGTCCTCGATCATCTCCAAGTCCGTCGCCCGCGGCGGTGGCCGCGCGTCCTACCGCGGTCTCGTGCAGGTGCTCGAGGGCGCCAGCCACTCGGCCTCGACGGTGCGCTGCGACGCGCTGCTCGTGGACTCGATCTCGCGCTCGGACACCTACCCCTACGTCGATGTCCGCGAGGACGACGTGTCGATGGGCCACGAGGCGACCGTGTCCAAGGTGAGCGAGGACCAGCTCTTCTACCTCATGTCCCGCGGCATGGCCGAGGACGAGGCGATGGCGATGATCGTGCGCGGCTTCATCGAGCCGATCGCCCGCGAGCTGCCCATGGAGTACGCCCTGGAGCTGAACCGGCTCATCGAGCTGCAGATGGAAGGAGCCGTCGGCTGACGATGGCGCACACCGACACCACCCCCCAGCCCACCTCCGACGTCCCCAGCGGGACGTCGGAGGTCGCCCTCGACGTCGCCTCCGGCACCCCCGCCGGCCTCGTCGTCGACGACCCGATCGGCCCCGGCTCGGCGGCCGCGGGCGCCCCGGACGACCAGCACGGCCTGGTCGCCCACTCCCACGGCGCCGGCGTGCCCCAGCAGAGCCGCGCCGAGCGGCACACCTCCTTCGCCGTGGAGGAGTTCGCCGTGCCGACCGGGCGCGAGGAGGAGTGGCGGTTCACCCCGCTGTCCGGGGCGCGGGCCCTGTTCGAGCCCGCCGGCCCGGGCGCGGCCCAGCTCCAGGTCTCCGTCACCGCCCCCGCCGGCGTCTCGCACCGCCGGGTCGCCGCCGGTGACCCGGCGCGCGGGGCCGGGTTCGTCCCCGGCGACCGCGCCGCGGTCGTGGCCTACGCCGACGCCGACGGCGCCGACGTGGTGACCATCGCCGCCGAGGCCGACCCGGGCGAGCCGGTCGTCGTCGCGCTGCGCGCCGAGGGCGCGCGCTCGGCGCACCACCTCGTGGTGGACGCCGGCCCGTACAGCCGCGCCACCGTGGTCCTGGACCACCGCGGCTCCGGCGCGATCGCCAGCGGCGTGGAGGTGCGGGTCGGCGAGGGCGCGCACCTGACCGTCGTCAGCGTCCAGCAGTGGGACGACGACGCGCACCACCTGGCCCAGCACGACGTCCTGGTCGGGCGCGACGCCACGGTCAAGCACGTGGCCGTCACCCTCGGCGGGAAGCTCGTCCGGATGGGCGCGACCGTGCGCTACGCCGGGCCCGGCGGCGACGCGACCCTGCTCGGCGTGTACTTCGCCGACGCCGGCCAGCACCTGGAGCACCGCTCCTTCGTCGACCACGAGAAGCCGAACTGCCGCAGCAACGTCGTCTACAAGGGCGCGCTGCAGGGCGAGACCGCCCACACCGTGTGGGTCGGCGACGTCCTCATCCGCGCCACCGCGCTGGGCACCGACACCTACGAGCTCAACCGCAACCTCGTCCTCACCGACGGCGCGCGGGCCGACTCGGTCCCGAACCTCGAGATCGAGACGGGCGAGATCGTCGGGGCCGGGCACGCCAGCGCCACCGGGCGCTTCGACGACGAGCAGCTCTTCTACCTGCAGTCCCGGGGCATCCCCGAGGAGCAGGCCCGCCGCATGGTGGTCCGCGCCTTCTTCTTCGACGTCCTCCAGCAGATCGGCGCTCCCGCGGTGACCGACCGGCTCATGGAGGCCATCGACGCCGAGCTCGCGCTGTCCGCGCTCCCGCCGGTGGCGGCCGGGGTCGCCGACGCGGTCGCCGAGTCCGTGGCGGCCGGGGCGTGAGCGCCCAGCGCGCCTGCGCGCTCTCGGACGTCCCCGAGGTCGGAGCGCTGCACGTGGACCTGCCGGGCCCGTCCGGCAGCGTGCCGATCGCGGTGGTCCGCGACGAGGACGGCGACCTGCACGCCATCGCCGACGTCTGCAGCCACCAGGCCATCGCGCTGTCCGAGGGCGAGGTGGTCGGCTGCGAGATCGAGTGCTGGCTGCACGGGTCGAGCTTCGACCTGCGCACCGGCCGGCCCAGCGGCCTGCCCGCCGTCTCCCCGGTGGCGGTGTACCGGGTGAGCCTGGCCGGCGACGACGTCCTGGTCGACGTGAGCACCGACGTCGGCCCCCTGAACGAGCAGAACCTGATGACCGAGGAGTCCTGACCGATGTCCACCCTTGAGATCCGCGGCCTGCACGTCACGGTCGACACCCCCGACGCCGGCGCCAAGGAGATCCTGCGCGGCGTCGACCTCACCGTGTCCTCGGGCGAGACGCACGCGATCATGGGCCCGAACGGCTCCGGCAAGTCGACGCTGGCCTACTCCATCGCCGGGCACCCGCGCTACACCGTCACCGGTGGCACGGTCACGCTCGACGGCGAGGACGTCCTCGCGATGACCGTGGACGAGCGCGCCCGCGCCGGCCTGTTCCTCGCCATGCAGTACCCGGTCGAGGTCCCCGGCGTCACCGTCTCCAACTTCCTGCGCACCGCCAAGACCGCCGTCTCGGGCACCGCCCCGAACCTGCGCACCTGGACCAAGGACGTGCGCACGGCGATGGAGGCGCTGCGGATGGACCCCACCTTCGCCGAGCGCAACGTCAACGAGGGCTTCTCCGGCGGTGAGAAGAAGCGCCACGAGATCCTCCAGATGGAGCTCCTGAAGCCGAAGATCGCCATCCTCGACGAGACCGACTCCGGCCTCGACGTGGACGCCCTGAAGATCGTCTCCGAGGGCGTCAACCGCCTCGGGGCGACGGGGGAGTCGGGCGTGCTGCTCATCACCCACTACACGCGGATCCTCCGCTACGTGAAGCCCGACTTCGTCCACGTCTTCGTGGCCGGGCGCGTGGCCGAGGAGGGCGGCCCGGAGCTGGCCGACGAGCTGGAGGAGAACGGCTACGACCGCTTCCTCACCGCGGCCGGCTGACGCCGCCGCCGAGCGGGCCCTGCGCTCGGCGCTCATGGCCGAGCACGCCCGGCACCCGGTGGGTGCCGGGCTGCGCTCGCCCTTCGACGCCGAGGTGCTCCAGGTCGTGCGCACGTGCGGCGACGAGGTGCGCCTGCGGGTGCGCCTCGAGGCCGGCGCGAGCGGCGCCCGGGTCGCCGAGGTCTCGCACGAGGCGCTGGGCTGCACCGTGAGCGTGGCCGGCACCTCGGTGGCCACGGCGGCGGTGACCGGGCTCGGCCTGGAGCAGGCGCTCGCCCGCTGCCGCGACGCCGAGGCGGTCGTGCGCGGGGAGCGCGCGGCCACCTGGGAAGAGGACGGCGACCTGGCGGCGTTCACCACGGTGAGGACCGCGCCCGGGCGCCTCGGGTGCGCTCTCCTGGGGTGGTCGGCGCTGCGCCGGGCCCTGGCCGAGGCGGCACGCGCACAGGCCACGAGCACGACCAGCACCACCCAGACCAGGCCCACGGGCAGCACCGACCAGGAGGACGCATGAGCGAGCAGAGCACGGAGCCGGCCAGCGGCCAGCAGGCCGGCGGCGTCGACGTCGCCGACGTCGAGGAGGCCCTCAAGGACGTCGTCGACCCCGAGCTGGGGATCAACGTCGTCGACCTGGGCCTGATCTACGGCCTCACCCTCGAGGCGCCGCGCACCGCGGTGATCGACATGACCCTGACCTCCGCGGCGTGCCCGCTGACCGACGTCATCGAGGAGCAGGTCACCAACGCCCTCGAGGGCCTGGTCGACGACCACCGGATCAACTGGGTCTGGATGCCGCCGTGGGACATGGGCAAGATCACCGACGACGGCCGCGAGCAGCTGCGGGCGCTCGGCTTCAACGTCTGAGGTGTTGAGGGGCGGGTGAGCAGCCGGCTGGTCGAGGTCCCGGCCGAGCGCCTGGCGGGCTGGGCGCAGCGGTTCGCCGCCGCGCACGGCGGCGCCGAGGTCAAGGCGGGCGCGGACGCCGTCCGGCTGGTCGCGGCCGACGGCGCGCGCGCCGAGCTGGAGGTGCCGTGGCCGCCCCTGCCGGGGCCCGCGGGCGATGACCCGGTGGCCGCACTGGCGGCCCACGCCGGGGCGCCGCGCACCGCGCTCGTGGTGCTCGTGCGCCGCGGCGGGTGGGCGGTGGGCACCGCGGTGGCCGGGGAGCTGACCGACCACACCACCGGCACCCGCTACGTGCAGGCGCGCACCGCGGCCGGCGGGTGGTCCCAGCAGCGCTACGCCCGGCGC
>NZ_JBZYWI010000169.1:0-6228 GCF_058932755.1 Quadrisphaera sp. DVD1 | reverse complement strand
GCCGGCCAGGCGGCGCAGCCCGGTGAGCAGCACGGCGGGGTCGGGCAGCCCGCCCGGGGCCTCCACCCACCAGGTGTCCACGGCGGTGCCGGGGCGGAGGCCGCTCCCCTCCCCCGAGCCGTGCCCGTCGCCGTTCCCGTCGTCGGCGCACACGGTGCGCACCAGCGCCGAGCGCACGCTGAGCCGGTGGGCGGCCAGCAGCCCGGCGAGGTCGGCGAAGAGGCCGGGCCGGTCGGGCGCCACGACGCAGACGGCGTGCAGCCCGGCGACCTCCCCGATCTCCACGCGGGGCTGGCCGTCGGCGCGCACCGCCGCCACCGCGGCGGCCTCGGCCGGGGTGAGCGGGGCCGGGCCGGGAGGGGCCTCCCCGTGCAGGACCCGGCGGGCGCGGGTGGTCAGGTCCTCGACGAGGCGGGCGCGCCACGCCGTCCACGCCGCGGGCCCGGCGGCGCGGGCGTCGGCCTCGGTCAGGGCGCGCAGCAGGTCGAGCACGTCCTCGCGGCCGTCGACGGCGGTCACCACCTCGGCCACCGTGCGCGGGTCGTCGGGGTCGCGGCGGGTGGCGAGGTCGACGAGGGTCAGGTGCTCGGCGACGAGGCGGGACACCACGGCGACGTCGGCCTCGGGCAGGCCGATCCGGGTGGCCACGGCCCGGGCCAGCGGCGCGCCCGTCGCGGAGTGGTCGTGGGAGCCGGCCACCTTGCCCAGGTCGTGCAGGAGGGCGGCGACGAGCAGCAGGTCGGGACGGGCGACGCTGGAGAGCAGCACCTGCGCCTCCACCGCGGTCTGCACCAGGTGCCGGTCGACGGTGTGGCGGTGCACGACCGTGCGCTGGGGCCGGTTGCGCACCGCGGCCCACTCGGGGAACCAGGTGGTGATCAGCCCCGCCTGGTCGAGGGTCTCCCAGACCGGCACCTGCGCCTCGCCGGAGCCGAGCAGGTCCACGAGGGCGTCCCGGGCCGTCACCGGCCACGGGTCGGGCAGCGAGGCCCCGCCCTCGGCGAGGTGCTCGGCGGTCACGGGCGAGAGCGGGATCCCGGCGCGGGCGGCGGTGGCGGCCGCGCGCAGCGCCAGGACCGGGTCGCTGACCGGGCGGGCCTGGCCGCTGAGCCAGATCTCGTCCTCGTGCTCGACGAGGTCCGCCCCCAGCGGGCGCAGCTTCGGCCGCGCACGGCGCAGGCCGCGGCGCGAGGTGATCGCGCCCCGGGCGCGCCGGGACGTGCGGTCGAGCGCGTGGGCGATCGCCCGGGCCGACTCGGCGACCTGCGCCAGCAGCACGTCGGCGTCGGGCAGCCCGAGCGCCGCGGCGACGGCGTCCTGCTCGTCGAGCAGGAGGCGGTCGCCGTGCCGGCCGGTCACCGCCTGCAGCCCGTCGCGCACGTCGAGCAGGCGCGCCGAGGCGGCGTCGACGACGAGGTGCGGGACGTCGGCCACCCAGCTGGCGACCAGGGCGCGCAGGACGACGACGTCGCGCAGGCCACCGCGGGCCTCCTTGAGGTCGCCCTCGAGCAGGTAGGCCAGCTCGCCCTGGGCGCGCCCGCGGGCGGCGACCTCCTCCAGCAGCTCGGGCAGGCGCTTGCGCGCCCCGCGCCGCCAGTCTTCGCGCAGCGCCTCGCGCGCCCTGAGCACCATGGCGGCGTCCCCGGCGACCGGGCGCAGGTCGAGCAGCCCGATCGCCGCCGAGACGTCGTCGGCGGCGACCGCGCGGCACTGGGCCACCGAGCGCACGGAGTGGTCCAGGCGCAGGCCGGCGTCCCAGACCGGGTACCAGACGCGCGAGGCCAGGTCGGCCACCGCGCCCTCGTCGAGGGTGTGGCCGTCGTGGACGAGGACGAGGTCCAGGTCGCTGGCCGGCCCGGCGTCGCGCCGGGCGTGGCTGCCCACCGCGGCCAGGGCGACCCCGGAGCGCACCGACCCGACGGGGCCGGGCCCGGCCGGGTCGGAGAGCAGGGCGTCGGTCCAGACGTCGCCGAGCCAGGCGTCGACGAGGACGGCGAGCCGCTCGCGGCGGTCGGCGCCCGCGGCGGGGTCGTCCAGGCCGGCGCGCACGGCGAGGGCGAGCCGCTCGCGCCGCAGGTCCCTGCGCGGGACCGCGTCGGTGCGAGCGGCTCGCCCGGTGGTCATGCCCTGCTGCTCGCTGAGTCGATCACGGTGCCGCTCAGAGCGCGTCCGCGCCGTGCTCGCCCGTGCGCACCCGCACGACGTCGTCCACGGTCGTCGTCCACACCTTGCCGTCGCCGATGCGGCCGGTGGCGGCGCTCTTGACCAGCGCCTCCACCACGCCGGTGGCGTCGAGGTCGTCGACGACGACCTCGAGCCGGACCTTGGGGACCATGTCGACGGTGTACTCGGCGCCGCGGTAGACCTCCGTGTGCCCGCGCTGGCGGCCGTACCCGCTGGCCTCGGAGACGGTCATCCCCTGCACGCCGTAGGCCTCCAGCGCGGTCTTCACGTCGTCGAGCTTGTGGGGCTTGATGATCGCGGTGATGAGCTTCATGCCGAGACCTCCTCGGTGGGTCGGGTGGCGGAGTGCGCCGCGACGGTGCCGGAGCCGCCGCGGAAGCCGCCGCCGCCCAGGCTGGTGAAGTCGTAGCCGGACTCAGCGTGCTGGTCCTGGTCGACCCCGGCCACCTCGTCGTCGTCGCTCACGCGCAGGCCGATGAGGGCCTTGACCACGAGGGCGATGACCGCGGTGGCGATCGCGGAGTAGGCCATGACCGCGATGGCCGCCCGGAACTGCGTCCACAGCAGGTCGAGGCCGCCGCCGAAGAACAGGCCCTCGGCCCCGGCCGGGGCGTTGGCGGTGGCCAGGAAGCCGATGCCGATCGTGCCGACGAGGCCGCCGACGAGGTGGACGCCGACGACGTCGAGGGAGTCGTCGTAGCCGAGGCGGTACTTCAGCCCCACGGCCAGGGCGCACAGGGCGCCGGCCACGAGGCCGAGGACGATCGAGCCCACCGGGCTGAGCGCGGCGCAGGCCGGGGTGATGGCGACCAGGCCCGCCACGGCGCCGGAGGCGGCACCGAGGGAGGTGGCGTGGCCGTCGCGGAAGCGCTCGGTGACGATCCAGCCCAGGACGGCGGCGCAGGTGGCGACCAGGGTGTTCACCCAGGCGACCGACGCCGTGTTGTTGGCGCCCAGCGCCGAGCCGGCGTTGAAGCCGAACCAGCCGAACCACAGCAGGCCGGCGCCGAGCATGACCAGCGGCAGGTTGTGCGGGCGCATCGGCTCCTTGCCGAAGCCGCGGCGCTTGCCGAGGATGATCGCCAGCACCAGGCCGGCGGTGCCGGCGTTGATGTGGACGGCGGTGCCGCCGGCGAAGTCGATCGCGGCGAGGTCGTTGGCGATCCAGCCGCCGACGTGCTCGTCGAGGGAGAAGTCGAAGACCCAGTGCGCGACGGGGAAGTAGACGACCGTCGCCCAGATCCCGGCGAAGAGCATCCAGGCGCTGAACTTCATCCGGTCGGCCACGGCACCGGAGATCAGCGCGACGGTGATGATCGCGAAGACCGCCTGGAAGCCCACGAAGGCCATCGCGGGCAGGCCGCCGGCCTCGGTGGTGGTGTCCTCCATCAGGCCCTTGAGCCCGAAGTACTGGAACGGGTCGCCCAGCAGGCCGGCCCCGACGTCGTCGCCGAAGGCCATCGAGTAGCCCCACAGCACCCACAGGACGCCGACCAGCGCCAGGGCGCCGAAGCTCATCATCATCATGTTGAGGACGCTCTTCGCGCGGACCATGCCGCCGTAGAAGAGCGCCAGTCCGGGCGTCATCAGCAGCACGAGCGACGCGCTGGTGAGCACCCAGGCAGTTGCGCCGGTGTCCATCGGCAACCTCCTGCGGGACGCGGCCCCTGCGGGCCGGTGGACCACCGCGCCGGACCGGCGCGAGCGGTGGGCGCCCCTCGGGCGACCGATCATGAAGATCCCGAGCCGCTGTTACCGGTGCGCCTCCCCGGTGTTACGGGGGCGTGTCGAGGCGGCCGCGGAGGTGAAACCTGCGTGTCCCCGGGAGGACCTGCGCGTCCGCGGGCTCAGGCGAGCAGCGCGTCGACGAAGGCCTCCGGGTCGAAGGGGGCCAGGTCGTCCGGGCCCTCGCCGAGGCCGACGAGCTTGACCGGCACCCCGAGCTGGCGCTGCACGGCCACGACGATGCCGCCCTTGGCGGTGCCGTCGAGCTTGGTCAGCACGATGCCGGTGACCGCGACCACCTCGGCGAAGACCGCGGCCTGGCGCAGGCCGTTCTGGCCCGTGGTGGCGTCGAGGACGAGCAGCACCTCGTCGACCGGCGCCTTGCGCTCGATCACGCGCTTGACCTTGCCCAGCTCGTCCATGAGGCCGGCCTTGTTCTGCAGCCGCCCCGCGGTGTCGACGAGCACCACGTCGGCCTCCATCTCGGTGGCCGCCTCGACGGCGTCGAAGGCGACGGAGGCCGGGTCCGCGCCCTCGCGGTCCGAGCGGATGGTCGGGACGCCGACCCGGTCGCCCCACGTGGCCAGCTGCTCGGCCGCCGCGGCGCGGAAGGTGTCCGCAGCCCCCAGGACGACGTCCTTGTCCTGCGCCACGAGCACCCGGGCGAGCTTGCCCACGGTGGTCGTCTTGCCCGTGCCGTTGACGCCGACCACGAGCACCACCGCGGGGCGGCCCCCGGTGCGCTCGGTGCGCAGGGTGCGGTCCATGCCCGGCTCGACCGCGGCCAGCAGCTCCTCGCGCAGCAGGGCCCGCACCCGGGCGGGGTCGCGCTCACCGAGCACGGAGACGCGCGTGCGCAGCCGCTCGACCAGCTCCGACGCGGGGCCGACGCCGAGGTCGGCCATGATCAGCGTGTCCTCGACCTCCTCCCACGTGGCCTCGTCGATCGTGTCGCGGGAGAGCAGCGCGAGCAGGCCGCGGCCGAGCGCGCTGTTGGAGCGGGAGAGCCGGTCGCGCAGGCGCACCAGGCGCCCGGCCACCGGGGCGGGCACGTCCAGGAGCCGCTGCAGCTCCTCCGCCGTGGTGGCGGTGGCCCCGGCGGGCTCGTCCGGCGGCGAGAGCGTGGTGACCGTGCGGGTCGCCGAGTCCCGCGGCTCCTCGGCGTCGTCGCCGACGCCGGGGCGCACGTCGGGGCGCTGCAGCGTGCGCGTGCGACCGCCCCGCCCGCGGCGCAGGAGGGTGGCGAGGGCGCCGGCCGCGAGCACGGCGAGGAGGACGACGACGCCGATGACCAGATCGAGGATCTCCACGCCGCGATCCTCCCAGACCCCTCAGGCGGGGGTGCGCGCGCGCAGGCGCTGGCTGACGACGGCCGTGACGCCGTCCCCGCGCATCGTCACCCCGTAGAGCGCGTCGGCGATCTCCATCGTCCGCTCCTGGTGGGTGATGATGATCAGCTGGCTGCTGGAGCGCAGCTCCTCCAGCACCGTCAGCAGGCGGCGCAGGTTCGCGTCGTCGAGCGCGGCCTCGACCTCGTCGAGCACGTAGAACGGGCTGGGCCGCGCGGTGAAGATCGCCACGAGCAGGCCCACCGCCGTCAGCGACCGCTCGCCGCCGGAGAGCAGGCTGAGCCGCTTCACGCGCTTGCCGGCGGGCCGCGCCTCGACCTCCACGCCCGTGGTGAGCAGGTCGTCGGGGTCGGTGAGCACCAGCCGCCCCTCGCCGCCGGGGAAGAGGCGGGCGAAGACCCGCTCGAAGGCGGCGGCGGTGTCGGCGAAGGCCTCGGCGAAGACCCGCTCGACCCGCTCGTCCACCTGCCGCACGATCTCCAGCAGGTCGGAGCGGGTGGTGCGCAGGTCCTCCAGCTGCCCGGCGAGGAACGCCGAGCGCTCCTCGAGGGCGGCGTACTCCTCCAGGGCCAGGGGGTTGACCCGCCCCAGCCGGGCCAGGTCGCGCTCGGCGCGGCGCAGGCGCTGCTCCTGCTCGGCGCGCACGTAGGGCACCGCCCGCGGTGCGTCGTCCTCGTCGCCGCCCCCGCCGGAGACCGGGGCGTCGAGGACGGGGACGTCGCGGTGCGGGCCGAGCTCCTCGACGAGCACGTCGGGGTCGACGGCCAGCTCGTCGGCGGCCCGGGCGCGCAGGGCGTCGAGGCGCAGGCGCTGCTCGGCGCGGGCGACCTCCTCGCGGTGCACGGAGTCGGTGAGCTGGGCCAGCGCCGCGGCCAGGCGGTCGACCTCGGCGCGGCCCCCGCCGACCTGGCCGGTGCGCAGCGCCCGCTCGCGCTCGGCCTCCTCCCGCCGGGCGGCCGCCGCGGCCAGC
>NZ_JBZYWI010000168.1:0-6253 GCF_058932755.1 Quadrisphaera sp. DVD1 | reverse complement strand
CGCACACCAGCTCGCCGGCGGTCAGGGTGCGCGGGAAGCCGCCCACCTGCTGCACCACGCCCAGGCGGCGGCGGGCCGCGGCCCGGCGGGGGTCCTGGCCGCAGACGCGCACGGTGCCGGCCTGAGCGGCCAGCAGCCCGGTGACCAGGCCCACCAGCGTGGTCTTGCCCGCGCCGTTGGGGCCCAGCAGCGCCACGCAGCGCCCGGCACCCACGGACAGCTCCACGCCGTCCAGCGCCACCACGTCGCGGTAGCGGTGGTGCGCCGCGCGCACCGCCAGCACCTCGTCCATCGGTCCTCCTCGTCCTGGGCCCGCGGCCCGCCGTCCGAACGAGGTCGACGATGGCCGCTGGGCGGACCGGCGCGGCAGTGGACGGCGTCACCGCCGGGGCATGACATCCGTCATGCGGGCGACCGGACCGCCCAGCACGACCGAGCGCAGGCCGCCCCGGAGGCCGTCCCGGACCCGTCGCGGGCTGCGCGGGCCGCTGGGCGCCGCAGCGCACTAGCCTGGCTCACCCACGGGCCCAGCGAGGGGCGTCGATCCGATCCGGTCCCGGGACCGACGTCGCGCGCCACGACCAGGCGGCGAGCGTCAGCGCCCGGACCTCCCCCAGCACCAGAGGAGCGCACGACGCCATGAGCGAGCCGACACGGCGCTTCGGGTCCGCCCGCCCCCGGGGGCCAGCGGCCCAGACCAACCGCCCGGTCCTCTACGGGTCCGCGATCGGCGTGCTGCTGATCGCCGGGTGGGCCGTGGTCGCGCCGGCACGGGCGGCGGAGACCATCGGCGCCGCCGTCGGGTGGACGTCGGAGTGGTTCGGCTGGTTCTACATCCTGCTGGCGACCGCCGTGCTCGTCTTCGTGGTCTACCTCGGCGCCTCGCGGTACGGCCGCACGAAGCTGGGCCCCGAGCACTCGACGCCGCAGTACAGCACCTTCGCCTGGGCCTCCATGCTCTTCGCCGCGGGCATCGGCACCGACCTGATGTTCTTCGCGGTGGCGGAGCCCGTCACGCAGTACCTCGCCCCGCCGGTGGGCCGGGGCGGCACCGTGGAGGCCGCGCGCGAGGCGACCGTGTGGACGCTGTTCCACTACGGCATCAGCGGGTGGGGGATGTACGCGCTGATGGGGATGGCCCTCGCGTACTTCTCCTACCGGATGAACCTCCCCCTGGCGATCCGCTCGGCGCTGTACCCCGTCTTCGGCCGGCGCATCGAGGGCCCCCTCGGCCACGGCGTCGACATCGCCGCGGTCCTGGGGACCATCTTCGGCGTCGCCACGTCGCTGGGCATCGGCGTCGTCCAGCTGAACTTCGGCCTCTCGCTCCTGTTCGGGATCGAGGAGGGCCGGGCCGCGCAGATCGGCCTCATCGCCCTCGCCGTCGTCGTGGCCACGCTGTCGGCCGTCAGCGGCGTGGACAAGGGCATCAAGCGGCTCTCCCAGCTCAACGTGCTGCTCGCCATGGGCCTGGCCGCGTTCGTGCTGCTCGCGGGCGACACGGCGTTCCTGCTCAACGGGCTGGTCCTCAACGTCGGCGACTTCGTCAGCCGCTTCCCCGGCCTGACCCTGCAGACCTTCGCCTTCGACCGCCCGGTCGACTGGCTCAGCGGCTGGACGCTGTTCTTCTGGGCCTGGTGGATCGCCTGGTCGGCGTTCGTCGGCCTCTTCCTCGCCCGCATCTCCCGCGGCCGGACGATCCGCCAGTTCGTGGCCGGGACGCTCATCATCCCGTTCTGCTACATCGTCATGTGGGTCTCGATCTTCGGGAACAGCGCCCTGGCCCGCGTCCGCGGCGGTGACGCCGCCTTCGGCGAGCTGGCGATGGGCACCCCCGAGCGGGGCTTCTACACCCTGCTCATGGAGTACCCGGCCTTCCCCCTGGTCGCCGGCGTGGCCACGTTCGTGGGCCTGCTCTTCTACGTCACCTCGGCCGACTCCGCGGCCCTGGTGATGGCCAACCTGTCGTCGCGCCTGCCGACGCCGCACGACGACGGCCCGAGGTCCGTGCGGGTCTTCTGGGCGGTCGCGACGGGCCTGCTGACGGCGGCGATGCTCGTGGTGGGCGGGGTGCCCGCGCTCCAGAGCGCGACGATCGTCATGGGCCTGCCGTTCGCCTTCGTCATGGTGCTGGTCATGGTCGGGCTCTACCGGGCCCTGCGGGCCGAGGCGGTGCGCACCGAGAGCCACCGGCGGAGCGTGCCCACCCGCCTGTCGGGGCGCGCCCCGGGCTCGCCGGACCAGCAGCGGGCGCAGGACTGGAGGCTGCGCCTGAGCCGCAGCCTGGCCTTCCCCAGCGAGGAGTCCGCGCTGGAGCACCTCGACGAGGTCGCCCTGCCCGCCCTGGAGGAGGTGGCCGCCGAGCTGCGGGCCGGGAGCGTGGCGGCCGACGCGGGCTGGGCCACCGACGACCACGGGGTGCGCTGCGTGGAGCTGACGGCCGGCCCGGGCGGCGACCAGGCGTTCCTCTACCGGGTCCGCCCCCACACGGTCCCCGTCCCGGTGCACGGGCGGGACGCGGCGCCGGGGCGAGCCGCGTACGCCCGGCTCGAGGTCGACCTGCGCGGGGGGGCCCAGGGCTACGACGTGATGGGCTACACCCACTCCCAGCTCATCGACGACGTCCTCGACCAGTACGAGCGCCACCTGGAGGGGCTGCGCCTGCAGGAGTCGAGCCCCGTCCTGCCGCGCCTGCGCGTCCCGGTGGGCCCGCGGCGCCGCTGAGCGCCGGCGCGGAGGTCGCGGGTCACAGCGAGCGGGTCTCCCCGGCGCGGTCGGCGTAGGGCCGCACCCGCTCCCCGGCGAGCGCCTGGTCCACCCGCTCGCGCAGGTCGTGCACGCCCTCGGCGTCGCTCCCGCTGACGCCCTCCGCCAGCGCTGAGGCGACCAGGTCGGCGGCGCGGGCGACCTCCCGGCGCTGGTCGTCGTCGCGGCAGGACAGCGCCACGTCGCGGAGCATGCGCAGGAGCGCCGCCAGCACCGTGGGCTCGGAGGCGCTGGCGCGCCGCAGCTGGCTGCAGGTCAGGTCCAGGTAGTAGCGCAGGTCGCGGTCGGGCACGACCACCCGCCCGACGCCCTGGGCGTCCTCGTGCAGCGTGGGCCCGAGGCGGCAGCCGGTCAGGCGCGCCAGGAGGTCCCCCATGTGCCCGACGGCGGTCGCCGCGGTCGCGGGGTCGTTGATCGCCGGTGACATCGCCTTGACCGCGATGTCCTCGAGCTGGCGGAAGCCGAACGAGACGTCCTGGTCGAAGGTGCGCTCGTAGCCCAGCTCCGCGGTGGCGGCCAGCCGCCGGGCGACGTCCGCGGGCACCTCGACGGGGTCCCCGCCGCGCGACCAGGTGGTCAGCAGCGGCGTCCCGCGCAGCACGTGGTCTCCCGGGCGGGCCTCCACGCGCACCACGACGTCGGCCTCGCGCGCCGCGGCGACCAGGCCCTCGACGTCCACCCGCTGGACGAACCCGCTGCGCGGGGCCTCGACGGCCAGGCCCTCCCCGGCGGGCAGGGCCAGCTCGCCGGGGGAGCGGGGCGCCGGGTCGTCGTGGGAGGGGTAGGACTCCCTGATCGCGCGGTCCGCGTCGTCGTGGACCCGCAGCATGAGCGTGTCCACGCGCAGCACGCTGACGATGTGGTGGATGAAGGCCAGGATCGCGCCGAAGGAGGCCAGGCCGAGCAGCAGCCCCGTCGAGACGGCGACCGAGGGCACCGGCGCCTCCGCGTCGAGCGCGCGGGCGGTGGTGGTGGTGAAGGCGAACGTCCCGGCCAGCACGGTCAGCACGCCCTTGATCACCGGGTCGCGCTCGAACTCGCGCAGCAGCCGCGGGGAGAACTGCTGGGAGGCCAGCTGGAGGGCGACCACCGTGAGGCTGAACGTGAGCCCGGTGGCGGTCATCACCGAGGTCGCCACGATCTGCAGGGCGGTGCTGGCGGAGGCGGCGTCACCGGGCCACAGCCAGCCCGCCAGCGGGGGCCCCGGGCGAACCTGCGCGAGCAGCAGCGCCGCGACCACCGCCGCGGCCCCGGCGACCCCCGGCCACAGCCACAGCGGCCGCCGGTGGGTCTCGGAGCTGCGCGCCCGCCGTCGCGGTGAGGACCTCATGGCCCGTGCCTACCCCGCGGCCCGTCGAGCGGCACGCCGCCGGTGGGAGGATGACCCGGTGAGCCCATCCCTGGACCCCGCCGTCGCCGCCCTGCTCAAGCGGGACGAGCACGGCCTGGTCTGCGCCGTCGTCCAGCAGCACGACACCCGCGAGGTGCTCATGGTGGGCTGGATGGACGACGAGGCGCTGCACCGCACCCTCACCACGGGGCGCACCTGGTTCTGGAGCCGCAGCCGCCAGGAGTACTGGCGCAAGGGCGACACCTCCGGCGCGGTGCAGGTGGTGCACGAGGTGTCCCTGGACTGCGACGGCGACGCGCTGCTCGTCACCGTGGACCAGACCGGCGCGGCCTGCCACACCGGCGACCGCACGTGCTTCGACGCGCGCCCGCTGGCCGTCACCGCCGCGGCGGGGGCCCGGTGAGCGAGCAGGGCACCGCGCCGCTGCCGGTGGCCGCGCCGCTGCTGGACGCCGGCACCACCTGGCCGGACCTGCCCACCTTCCGCCAGCTCGCCCGCGACCGCCGCGTGGTGCCCGTGGTGCGCCGGCTGCTCGCCGACGCCGAGACGCCGGTGGGCATCTACCGCAAGCTGGCCGGCACCGACGTCGGCACGTTCCTCCTGGAGTCCGCCGACCACGGGGGCGTCTGGTCGCGGTACTCGATCATCGGCGCCGCCTCGGCCGCGGTGCTCACCGAGCGCGAGGGCCAGGCGCACTGGATCGGGCAGCCCCCGGCGGGCGTGCCCACCGACGGCGACCCCCTGGTGGCCGTCCAGTCCGTGCTCGCCGCCCTGGCCACCCCGCGCCTGCCGGGCCTGCCCCCGCTGACCGGCGGCCTCGTCGGCGTGCTGGGCTGGGACGTGGTGCGGCGCTGGGAGAAGCTCGAGCACCCGCCGGGCGGCCCCAGCGACCTGCCGGAGCTGGCGCTGTGCCTGGCCACCGACCTGGCCGTGGTCGACCACGCCGACTCCTCGGTGCTGCTGGTGGCCAACGCCGTCAACCACGACGCCACCGACGAGCGGGTCGACGAGGCCTGGGCGGACGCCGTGGCGCGCCTGGACGCGATGGCCGACAAGCTCGCCCAGCCCTCGCCGTCCACCGTGGCGGTCACCGCGCCGGTGGTCGCGAGCGAGCCGCGCCGCACCTCCACCGCGGCGGAGTACGAGGCCGCGGTGGTGACGGCGAAGGAGGCCATCTACGAGGGGGAGGTCTTCCAGGTCGTGCCCTCGCAGCGCTTCGAGGTCGACTGCCCCGCCGACGCCCTCGACGTCTACCGGGTGCTGCGCGCGACCAACCCGAGCCCGTACATGTACCTGTTCCGCCTCGCCGACGCCGACGGCCACCGGTACGAGCTGGTCGGCTCCAGCCCCGAGTCCCTGGTCAAGGTCGAGTCCGGCAGCGTGCTGACCCACCCGATCGCGGGCACCCGCCCGCGCGGCGCCGGTCCGGAGGAGGACCGGGCGCTCGCGGAGGAGCTGGCTGCCGACGCGAAGGAGCGCGCCGAGCACCTCATGCTCGTCGACCTCGCCCGCAACGACCTCGCCAAGGTCTGCGAGGCCGGCAGCGTCGAGGTGGTCGAGTTCATGGAGGTCTGGCGCTACAGCCACGTGATGCACCTGGTCTCCACGGTCACCGGCCAGCTGCGCCCGGGCCGCACCGCCTACGACGCCCTGGCCGCCACCTTCCCGGCGGGCACCCTGTCGGGGGCGCCCAAGCCCCGCGCGCTGGCGCTCATCGACGAGCTGGAGCCGGTGCGCCGCGGCCTCTACGGCGGCACCGCCGGCTACTTCGACTTCGCCGGCGACCTGGACATGGCGATCACCATCCGCAGCGCCGTGCTGCGCGACGGCGTGGCGCGCGTGCAGGCGGGCGCCGGGGTCGTCGCCGACTCCGTGCCCGCCTCGGAGGAGGCCGAGACCCGGGCCAAGGCCGCCGCCGTGCTCGCCGCCGTGGCCCGCGCCAGCGCCCTGCGCCCCCTGGCCGGTGGCTGAGCGGGCGCGGCGCGGCCGCTTCGCCGGGCGCGCCGGGGCGGTGCTCGCCGGGCTCGCCTGCGCCGGGCTGCTGCTCCTGGCCGCCTCGCGGACCTGGGTCGGCGCCGACCTGCCGGCCGGGCCCGCGGGCGGTGCCGGTGGCGCGCTCGCGGTCTCGGGCGGCGA
>NZ_JBZYWI010000167.1:0-6337 GCF_058932755.1 Quadrisphaera sp. DVD1 | reverse complement strand
AGGGGCTCCGGGCCCCGCTCCGGGAGTCCCCGGAGCGGGGCGGGGCGGCGCTCACGCCCGGCGGTCGCCGAACGCGAAGCCCGCGCTGACCAGGACCAGCCACACCGGGCCGACCATGCCGGCCAGGTACTGCAGCGGCGAGATGCCGAGCAGGAGGGTCAGCGCGCCCAGGACGGCGCTGGTCCAGCCGATCCAGCGCGGGACCGCGCCGTGGCGCAGGGCCGCGACCGCGACCGCCACCCCGGACAGGCCGGCTCCGACCCACAGCCACGGGACCGTGCCGATCCAGTGCCCGTAGACGGCCACCGCCTCCGGCACCACGGACGACGGCTCCTGCACCGCGAAGAGGAACTCGGTGTCGAGCGCGGACCCCATGAGCCCGGCGACGGCGACCAGGCCCAGGCCGGCGGCGGCCACCAGCGGCGCCAGGCTCGCCGCCGGGGAGCCTGCGGCCAGGCGGCGCAGCAGGCCGGCGGCGAAGACCGGCAGGAGGACCACGCCGAGCATCGTCACGACGTGGAAGGCCACCATCAGCGGCACCTGCTCGCCCAGGGCTGCGGTGATGGCACCGGCGTCGCCGGCGACCTCCGGGTCGTAGATGGCCCCGAGGGACGTGCTCAGGCCGATGCCGACGACGCCGGCCAGGCCGGCGCCGAGGCCGGCCCAGGCCCAGCCGCGGCGGCGGGCGCCCTGGGCGGCAGGGCCGCGGTGGGCGGCCTCGCGGTAGTCGGCGGCGGCCTGCTCGGGGAAGGTGACGGGGTTCATGGGCGGTGCTCCTTCGTCGGGTGCTCGGTCGGTGCTCGGCGGGGCTCCCGGAGGAGCCACGACCGAGGCTGGCCCGCCCGGCGTCCCGGGCTCCAGGGCGCCGGGCCCGACCTGTCGGGCGGTTCTGGCCGGGCACGAGGGGCCACGGGAAGCGGAGCCTCAGGCAACTGGTTGACGGCTGCATGACCTCGACCACGACCGCCGCCGCAACCGCCACCGCCCCGACCGCCCCGACCGCCTTCACCGCCCCCACCGCCTCCGGGATCCACCCGCTGCTCGCCGACCGCTGGAGCACCCGCGCGTTCGACCCCGAGGCCGAGCTGGAGCCCGCGGTGGTCGCCCGCCTGCTCGAGGCGGCGCGCTGGTCGCCCAGCGCCGCCAACACGCAGCCGTGGCGCCTCGCGGTGGCCCTGCGCGGCACGGACGAGCACGCCGCCCTGCTCGCGGCCCTGGCCCCGGGCAACGCGCGCTGGGCCGACACGGCGTCCGCGCTGCTCGTCGTGGCCGCCACCACCGCCGCCGAGGACGGCCGGGCGCTGCCCTGGGCGGTCTTCGACGCCGGCCAGGCGCTGGGCCACCTGACCGTGCAGGCGGCGGCCGAGGGCGTGGCCGTGCACACCATGGGCGGGTTCGACCCCGACGCCGTGCGCGCGGTCTACGCGCTGCCCGAGGGCACCGACCCGGTGGTCGTGGTGGCCCTGGGCCGCCTCGGCGCCGTGGAGGACCTGCCCGAGGACCTGCGGGCGCGCGAGGGCGCCCCGCGCACCCGGCGTCCGCTGGCCGACCTGCTGCTGGTCCCCGCCGGGCTCGAGGCCGCCGACGAGGCCGAGGACGAGTCGGCCGCCTGAGCAGGGTTGCGGGGCGGGCCGCCCGCGGCGAGGCTCAGCCGCGGCGGGCCGCCCCGGCCCGCCGCGGTCCTCGACCCCTCGGAGGCACCATGCCCACCCGCACCGCACGCACCGCCTGGAACGGCACCCTCGAGCAGGGCTCTGGCCAGGTCGAGCTCACCAGCTCCGGCGTCGGCACCTACACGGTCTCCTTCCCCCGCCGCGCGGCCGAGGACGCCGGAGGCGTCACGAGCCCCGAGGAGCTCGTCGCGGCCGCCCACTCCTCCTGCTTCGCCATGCAGCTGTCGGCGGTGATCGCCGAGGCCGGCGGCACGCCGGAGTCGCTCGAGGTCCGCGCCGACGTGAGCCTGGGCCCGGACCCGGCGGGCGGGTTCCGCCTCACCGGCATCCACCTCACCGTCAGCGGCGAGGTCTCGGGGCTGGACGCCGACGCCTTCGCCGCCGCCGCGGCCCAGGCCAAGGAGACGTGCCCGGTCAGCAAGGCGCTGACGGGCGTCGAGATCACCCTCGACGCGTCGCTGGACTGACGGCGGCCGGCTCGGGCGGGCTCAGATGAGCACCGACTCCGGCGCCAGCTCGAGGTTCTTGACGAGGACCACGCGCATGCCGCCGGAGTCGGGCTCGAAGTGCAGCTCGTCGACGAGGATGCGCATGAGCCCGAGCCCGCGGCCGTGGGTGAGGGGGTCGTCGCTGTCGAGCACCAGGCGCTCGGCCAGGGCGGGGTCGAAGCCGCTGCCGGCGTCGAGCACCTCGATCGTGCAGACGCGGCCGTCGACGGAGACGCGGACCTCGAAGTCGTCCTGCGTGCGCGCGTGCTTGACGACGTTCGCGCAGGCCTCGGTGACCGCCAGCGCGATGTCGTCGATGCTGGCCCGCTCGACGCCGAGCTCGCCCAGGGTGGTCACGCACAGGCGGCGGACCACCGAGACGTAGCGCAGGTCCGTGGGCAGGCGCAGTCCGTACGACAGCTGCACGCGGTCCTCCTCTGCAGATCAGGAGGTGCGATGATGGCACGCCACCGATCGAGCAGGGACCGCACACCCAGGAGGACCGTGGAGGGCTTCGCCGTCTCCTCCCACCGCGCAGGGGAGCTGCTGCTCCTCGACGTCGTCGGGGAGCTGGACATCGCCACCGCACCGGAGCTGACGGAGGCCGTCGCCACGGTCCTGCCCGGCGCCGCCGCGGACGGCCTCCCCCTCGTGCTGGACCTGACCCGGTGCACCTTCCTGGACTCCAGCGGGTCGCGCGCCGTCGGCATGGCCGCCCGCGAGGGCGCCGACGCGGGGGTGCGGGTGGCGCTCGTCAGCCCCCGGTCGGTGACCGCCGTGCGCCGGGTCGTCGAGCACGTCGGCCTCGCGGCGGTGATGGCCGTCCACGACGACCTCGACACCGCCCTGGCCGGCGAGGCCGCGAACCGGTGACGGCTCCCGGCGCCGAGGGGCCGCAGCCCTCCGCGCAGGCGCTGGAGGCCGCGGCGCTGGCGTGCGCCGTGGAACCGATCCGGGTGCCGGGCAGCATCCAGCCCCACGGCGTCCTCCTCGCCGTCGACCCCGACGACCTGCGCGTGGTCGTCGCCTCGGCGGGAGCCGGGCTGGCGCTCGGCGCCGACGCCGACGCCGTGGGCGCGCCGCTGGCCGAGCTGCTGCCCGCAGCGCTGCCCGTGGTCGCTGCGGTGGCCGCCGGGGACGACGACGCCGCCGCGAGCCCGACCCGGGTGGAGCTCCCGGGGCGGCCCGGCGGCCCGCGGGTGGCGCACGACCTGCTGGCCCACCGCAGCGGCGGCCTCGTGGTCTGCGAGCTCGAGCCGGCCGAGGGCGACGAGGGCGCGGGCGCCGGCCCGGCGCCGTCCTGGCACGCGCAGCTGCCCACCGCCCTGCGCCGCCTGCAGGGGGCGGCGTCGGTCGTGGAGCTGGCGGAGGCCCTGACCACCAGCGTCGCCGAGCTGACCGGCTACGACCGGGTGATGGTCTACCGCTTCGACGAGGAGTGGAACGGCGAGGTGGTCGCCGAGCACCACCGCGACGGCCTCGAGCCCTTCCTCGGGCTGCACTACCCCGCCTCGGACATCCCCGCCCAGGCCCGCGCCCTCTACGCGCGGCAGTGGCTGCGGATCATCCCCGACGCGACCTACTCGCCGGTGCCCCTGGTGCCGCCCGTCGTCCCGGCCACCGGCGCTCCTCTGGACCTGTCCCTGGCGGTGCTCCGCAGCGTCTCCCCGGTGCACCTGGAGTACCTGGGGAACATGGGCGTGCGCTCGTCGATGTCGATCTCCCTGCTCTCGCAGGGGCGGCTGTGGGGCCTCATCGCCTGCCACCACTACGCGGGTGCGCACCGCCCCTCCCAGCCGGTGCGCTCGGCGGCGGAGTTCCTCGGCCGCACCGCCTCGGTGCTGCTGCCGGCGGTGATCGGCGGGGACGCCGCCGACCAGGTGCTCGCCGCCAGCGCGGTGCGGGCCCAGCTGACCGAGCACCTCGCGGAGCGCCCCGAGCTCCCGCTGGAGGCGCTCACCCGCGAGGGGACCACCCTGGCCGACCTCGTGCCCTGCGGCGGAGCCGCCCTGCGCCTGCACGGGGAGCTGCGCCTGCTCGGCACCACGCCGCCCCCTGCGGACGTCGCGCGGCTCCTCGACGGGCTCGACGGGCGGCCGCTCGTCACCGCCTCCCTGGGCCTGGACGACCCGGGGCTCGCCGGCCTGGCCGCCACCGCCAGCGGAGTGCTCGCCGTGCCCCTCGACGGCGGCCAGAGCGGGGACGCCGTCGCGTGGTTCCGCCCGGAGGTGCTCGAGGAGGTCACCTGGGGCGGCGACCCGCACCGCAGCAAGGTCGTCGTCGAGAGCGGCGGCGGCCTGCGCCTGAGCCCGCGCCACTCCTTCGAGGCCTGGAGCGAGACCGTGCGCGGGCGGGCGACGCGCTGGGCGGCCCACGAGGTCGAGGCCGCGACCGGGCTCGCCCGCCACCTCTCGGACACCCTGCTGCGCCAGGTCGAGCGCACCAGCCGGCTCGCCACGGCGCTGCAGCGCACCCTGCTCATGGCCGAGCTGCCGAGCCTGCCGCAGCTCGACGTCGCGGTGCGCTACTCCCCCCACAGCGACGACGTCGTCGGCGGCGACTGGTACGACCTCATCCCGCTGCCCAGCGGCTGCATCGCGGTGGTCCTCGGCGACGTCGCCGGCCACGGCCTGGCCGCCTCGGCCATCTCGGCGCAGATGCGCAACGGCCTGCGCGCGTACCTGCTGGGCACCGAGGACGCCGCCGCCGCGCTGCAGCAGCTCAACGACCTCGTCGTCGCCCTGATGCCCGGGGAGCTGGCCACCGCGGTCGTCGCCGTCCTCGACCCGGGCACCGGCGCGGTCGACGTCGTCAACGCCGGCCACCCGCCGCTGGTGTCGCTGCGCGCGGGCGTGTCCTCCCTCGTGGACGACGGGGGCCGCGGCCCCGCGCTCGGGCTGCTGGCGGGGATCACCTACACGACCACGCACCTGGAGCTGGGCCCCGGAGAGCTGCTGCTGTTCTACAGCGACGGCCTCGTGGAGGACCGCGCGGTCTCGTGGGAGGAGCGCCTCGAGGTGCTCCTGCGCGACGCGGCGGAGCCGGCCGCCGACCTCGACGCCCTGTGCTCGCGGCTCGTGGGGACGGTCTCGGTGCACGCCGACGACACGACCGTGCTCGCCGTCCGCTCCACCCGCTCGAGCTGAGGGGCCGGGGCCCCTCAGCGCCGCCTCAGCGCCGCGGTGCGCCCGCGGCGGCGCCCTGGGCGGCGTGGTAGGCCTCGAGCACCTTGGCGGGCAGCCGCCCGCGGTCGCCGACCTGGTAGCCGTTCTGACGGGCCCAGGCGCGCACCGCGGCGGCCCACAGCCCGGCCGAGCCCGGGCTCGCGGTGGCCGCGCCCCGCCCGCTGGCGCGCTCGGCCGTCGCGGCGGCCGCGAGCGGCTCCAGGGCGTCGAGCACCTGGACGAACTCCTCCGGGCCCACCTCCCGCACCCCCAGGCGCGCGGCGGCGGTGACCTTCGCGGTGGCGGTGGCGGCCCCGGCGTCGTCGACGACGAGGACGTCGGTCATGCCGTTGACGACCTCGGCGACGACCAGCCCCACGGCGCGTGCGCGCCGCTGCATCCGGCCCCGCTCGACGGCGTCCCCGACGGCGAACACGACGCGGTCGCCCGGCACGACGAGCGGCTCCTCGGCCCGTGCCTCGACCCGCGCCTCGACCCGTGCCTCGACCCGTGCCTCGACGCGCGGCGGCTGCGGCTCGGGCGGCAGCACGACGACCGCGGGCTCGGGGTCGGGCGGCAGCACCACCACGACCGGCTCCGGCTCCGGCTCCGGCGGCAGCACCACGACCGGCTCCGGCTCCGGCTCCGGCTCCGGCTCCGGCTCCGGCTCCGGCTCCGGCGGCAGCACCACGACCGGCTCCGGCTCCGGCTCCGGCGTCGCGGCCTCGAGGGCCGCTCGGGCCTCCTGCGGCCCGACGCCGAGGACGGCGGCCAGCGCCAGCAGCTCGGCCCGGTCCACCGGCGCCGGGTCGCGGCGCTCACCGGCGCGGGTGGCGAGCTCGGCGAGCACGGCGCCGTGCAGCGCCCGCACCTGGTCCCGGTCCAGCCCGCTCAGCTCGGCGACCTCGCGCAGGGCGTGGGCCTCCACGTCCGTGGGGACCCCCTCGTCCAGGACGCCGGCCAGCAGCTCGACGTACCCCGTGGCCGAGCCGGGTCCCCGCCCGGCCCCGGG
>NZ_JBZYWI010000166.1:0-6440 GCF_058932755.1 Quadrisphaera sp. DVD1 | reverse complement strand
CCGGCGGGCATCCACGCGTCGGCGTTGGTGACGAGCACGTCGCGCCCGTCCAGCCACCCGCGCAGCGCTCCCAGCGCCCCCGCGGTGCCCAGCGGCTCCGGCTCCTCCACCGCCACCTCGGCGCGCGTCCCGACCGCGGCCACGACCTGCTCGGCGTGGTGGTGGGCGTTGACCGCGACCCGGTCGCGCCCGGAGCCGGTGACGGCGGCGAGGCGGGCCAGCGCGGCGTCGAGCAGCGGCACGCCGCCGACCGGCACGAGGGCCTTCGGGCGGAGGTCGGTGAGCGGGCGCAGCCGGGTGCCCAGCCCGGCCGCCAGCACGACCCCCGCAGGAGCGCCCATCAGGCCGTGGGCACGACCGCGCCGTCGTGGCCACCGGGCCGCACGGCGCGGGCCAGCAGCGCGAGGATCTCGTGGGTGGGCGCGTCGGCGTCGTCGCCGACCTCCTCGGGCCGCAGCCAGGCGGCCACCTGGGCCTCCCCGCCGGGGACGACCACCGGCCGCTCCTGCACGGTGATCCGGAAGATCACGTCGACCCGGCGCACCTGCGCGTTCACCTGCGTGGCCACGGGCACCCCGACCCGCACCCGCAGGCCGGTCTCCTCGCGCACCTCGCGCTCGACGGCGGTGGCGGGGTCCTCGCCGCGGTCGAGCAGCCCGCCGGGCAGGGACCAGCCGGTGCGGTGCGGCTGGCGCAGGAACAGGACCGCTCCCTCGTGGTCGAGGACGCAGACGGCGCCGACGGTGAAGCCCGGCGTCCCGGCGCGGACCAGTGCCCGGCGCACGGGCGCCGGCAGCCGGCGGAAGGCGCTCAGCGCCGCCGTGTACAGGCGGCGGCGCAGCGTGCGCGCGGGGGAGGGGGCCACCCGGGAAGCCTAGGCGCGGGCCCGCGCCGCGACCCGCCGGGCCGCGCGACGGGCGCCCGCGGCCCGCCCGTGGTCCGCCCGTGGTCCGCCCGTGGTCCGCCCGTGGCCGGCCCTGCTGCGCCCGTCGTGCGACTCGTGCCGGCCGGTGACCGCCCGGGCCTGTACTCGGGGCCGAAGGTGTGACACCGTCCCGCCGTGCCCAGCACCCGCGGCTCCTCCCGCCGCTCCTCCGCTGCCTTCGTGCTGCTCGCCTCCGGCCTGCTCGTGGCCGGCCCGGTCACCGCCGCGGCGGCCGCCCCGCCGACGGCGTCCGTGCAGGCGTCCGTGCAGTCCTCGCGGGTCCCCTCCTCCGCCGCGTTCGACGGCGAGGACGCCCGTCCCGCCGCGGGCGTGGCGGTGCTCGGCGTGGTGCTGCTCAGCTCGGCGGTGGCGGCCGGGGTCGCCTCGCGCCGCCGGACCGACGGCCGGCGCTGAGCCGCAGCCCGTCGTGCCGCTGAGACCGGACCGCCGCATCGTCGACGATCCGTCACCGGCAGTTCACCGGAACTGCCGCCACGGGTCGCCTCGAGCGTTCAGGCTCTAGGGGTGCCCAGGTCGACCTGCACCCTCCCGGTCTCCAGTGCTCCTCCCTCCGTCGCGCGCCCGGCCGTGATCGCCCACCGCGGCGCCAGCGGCCACCGCCCCGAGAACACCCTCGCCGCCTTCGAGCTGGCCGCCCGGATGGGCGCCGACCGGATCGAGCCGGACCTCGTGCCCACTCGCGACGGCGTGCTCGTGCTGCGCCACGAGAGCGAGCTGAGCGACAGCACCGACGTGGCCTCGCGGCCCGACCTGGCCTCGCGCCGCACCACGCGGGAGGTGGAGGGGCGGCCGGTGACCGGCTGGTTCACCGAGGACCTCACCCTCGCGGAGGTGCGCTCGCTGCGCGCCGTCGAGCCGCTCCCGCTGGTCCGCCCGGCGACCACCGCCCACGACGGGGACCACCAGGTGCCGACCTTCGCGGAGCTGCTCGCGCTGGCCGCCCGCCTGCGCGCGGAGCTGGCCCGGCCCCTGGTCGTCACCGCCGAGGTCAAGGAGCCCTCCCGCTACGCGGCGCTGGGCCTCGACGTGGCGGCGATGGTGACCGCCGAGCTCGAGGCGTGCGGGGTGGACCCGACGACCCCGGGCAGCGCCGAGGCCCCCGCCCCGGTGGCCCTGCAGTGCTTCGAGCCCGACTTCCTGCGCCGGCTGCGCGCGGAGGGCGTCGAGCTGCCGATGGTGCAGCTCGTCGACGACGACCCGCTGGGCCGCTCGCTGTGCACGCCGGCCGGCCTGCGCGAGGTGTCCACCTACGCCGAGGTCCTGGCGCCGTCCAAGGACATGGTCCTGCCGGTCGCCGCGGACGGCGGGCTCGGCGCGGCCACCAGCCTCGTGGCCGACGCCCACGCGGCGAGCCTCGCCGTGCACGTCTACACGCTGCGCGACGAGAACGTCCACCTGCCTCCGGCGCTGCGGCTGGGCGACGCCGACTCCGCGCCGGGACGCGCGCTCGCCGAGCACCTGGCCTTCCTCGACGCCGGGGTCGACGGCATCTTCACCGACCACCCGGGCACGGGCGTCCAGGCCCGCGCGCTGTGGCTGGCCGGGCGCGAGGGCGCGGCGCGCGTGGCCACCGGCGCGATGCCGGCCGTCCCCGCCCCGGCGTCCCCAGCCCGCCCGCGGGCGCCCCGCAGCGTCCCCGCGCACACGTAGGCTGGGGGTGCGATGAGCACCCTCTTCGACGACCTGCCGCTGCCGGTCTCCCGTCCCTCCGCCGCCTCCGGCGCCGCGCCCGACGACGCCCCCGCCGGGCGCCGTCCGGTCGACCCCGCCGCACTCCTGGAGGGGCTCAACCCGGCCCAGCGCGAGGGCGTGCTGCACAGCGGCTCCCCGCTGCTGCTGATCGCCGGTGCCGGCTCGGGCAAGACCCGGGTGCTGACCCACCGGATCGCGCACCTCATGGCCGCCCGCGGCGCCCGCCCGGGGCAGGTCCTGGCGATCACCTTCACCAACAAGGCCGCCGCCGAGATGAAGGAGCGCGTCGCCGCGCTCGTCGGCCCGGCCGCGGCGTCGATGTGGGTGTCGACCTTCCACTCCGCGTGCGTGCGCATCCTGCGCCGCGAGGCCGGGTCGCTCGGGCTGCGCTCGAGCTTCTCCATCTACGACGCGGACGACGCCCGCCGGCTCATGGCCCTGGTGGGCCGCGAGCTCGACCTCGACCCCAAGCGCTACCCGCCGCGCTCGCTCAGCGCCCAGGTCTCCAACCTCAAGAACGAGCTCGTCGACCCCGAGGCCTTCGCGGCGCGCGCCGCGGAGGGCACCCACGCCGAACGGACCCTCGCCGAGGCGTACGGGCTCTACCAGCAGCGCCTGCGCCAGGCCAACGCCCTGGACTTCGACGACCTGATCATGACCACGGTGTCGCTGCTGCAGGCCTTCCCCGACGTGGCCGAGCACTACCGGCGCCGCTTCCGGCACCTGCTCGTCGACGAGTACCAGGACACCAACCACGCCCAGTACGTGCTCATCCGCGAGCTGACCGGCGGGCCGGGGGCGACCGCGCCCACCGAGGGGGTGCCCGCGGCCGAGCTGACCGTGGTCGGGGACGCCGACCAGTCGATCTACGCCTTCCGCGGGGCGACGATCCGCAACATCGTCGAGTTCGAGAACGACTACCCCGACGCGCGCACGATCCTGCTGGAGCAGAACTACCGCTCGACCCAGACGATCCTGTCCGCGGCGAACGCCGTGATCGCCCGCAACCCCGACCGGCGCCCGAAGAACCTGTGGACGTCGGAGGGCGCCGGCGAGCAGATCGTCGGCTACGTCGCCGACGGCGAGCACGACGAGGCGGCGTTCGTGGCGGCCGAGATCGACCGGCTGCACGACGAGGAGGGCCTGCGCTACGGCGACGTGGCCGTCTTCTACCGCACCAACGCCCAGTCACGGGCGCTGGAGGAGGTCTTCGTCCGGGTCGGCCTGCCGTACAAGGTCGTCGGCGGCACCCGCTTCTACGAGCGGCGCGAGGTGCGCGACGCGCTGGCCTACCTGCGGGCGCTGGCCAACCCCGACGACACCGTGAACCTGCGCCGCATCCTCAACGTGCCCAAGCGCGGCATCGGCGAGCGCGCCGAGGCCTGCGTGGCGGCCCTGGCCGAGCGTGAGCGGATCGGCTTCCCGGCCGCGCTCGACCGCGCCGAGGAGGCCCCCGGCCTGGCGACCCGCTCGCTGAGCTGCATCCGCTCCTTCACCACGCTCATGGACGAGCTGCGCACCATCGTCGAGGCCGGCTCCGGCCCTGCCACCGTGCTCGAGGCCGTCCTCGACCGCTCAGGCCTGCTGGCCGAGCTGCGCGAGAGCCCCGACCCGCAGGACGAGTCGCGCGTGGAGAACCTCTCCGAGCTCGCCGCGGTGGCCGCCGAGTACGAGCAGGCGAACCCCGAGGGCACCCTCGCCGACTTCCTCGAGACGGTCTCCCTCGTCGCCGACTCCGACCAGATCCCCGGCGCGGCCGTGGCCGCGGGGGAGGACGAGGAGGAGGGGCTGGACAGCGGCGTCGTCACCCTCATGACGCTGCACACCGCCAAGGGCCTGGAGTTCCCCGCGGTCTTCCTCACCGGCCTCGAGGACGGCACCTTCCCGCACCTGCGCTCGCTCGCCGACCCCACCGAGCTCTCCGAGGAGCGGCGCCTGGCCTACGTCGGGATCACCCGGGCGCGCCGGTTCCTGCGGATCTCCCGCGCCGCGGTGCGCAGCGCGTGGGGCCAGCCGCAGTACTTCCCGGCGAGCCGGTTCCTCGACGAGCTGCCCGCCGAGCTGGTGCGCTGGGAGCGCGCGGAGCCCACGGGCTCCTCCCGCCCGGCCGGACCGACGGGCTCGTCGCGGTCCTCCACCGGCAGCTACGCCGGGTCCACCACCCCGGCGGGCGCCCGCCTGGCCTCCACGCCCGGGGTCCGCACCGCCGGCACCCGCCCGGTCATCGCCCTGGCCCCCGGCGACCGGGTGACCCACGACGCCTTCGGGCTCGGCACGGTCGTCGAGGTCGAGGGCACGGGAGACCGCACGGTCGCCCACGTGGACTTCCGCAGCGAGGGCACGAAGCGCCTGCTGCTCCGCTACGCCCCGGTGCAGAAGCTGTAGCTGCCGCTCCGGCACCACCTGGTCACGCCCCGCGCTGAGGGGTGTCCGGTTCGCGGTGGTTGTGGCAGGTTGTGCCGGGCGGGTCGATGGCGACCGTCGCCGTCCGAGCACCGCTGGAGCCCCCGTGCCCGTTCCCCGGACGCTGCTGTCCCTCGCCGCCGCGGCTGCTCTGGCCGCCCCCGTCGTCCTGTCAGGGGTCGCGCCCGCTGCGGCGCCGCCGACGGCCGGGGCCGCTGCTGCGCCGGCGGCGACCGGCGGTGGCGGCGGCGACGCCGACGACCTCCTCGTCATCGCGCACCGCGGGGCCTCGGGCTACCGGCCCGAGCACACCCTCGCCGCCTACGAGCTCGGGGCGCGGATGGGCGCCGACTACATCGAGCCGGACCTGGTGAGCACGAGGGACGGCGTCCTCGTCGACCGGCACGAGCCGGAGATCTCCACGACCACCGACGTGGCGGACCACCCCGAGTTCGCCGACCGCCGCGCCACCAAGACGATCGACGGGGTGGTGTACGACGGCTGGTTCACGGAGGACTTCACCCTCGCCGAGCTGAAGACCCTGCGCGCGGTCGAGCGCCTGCCCGAGGTGCGGCAGGAGAACACCATCTACGACGGTCTGTACGAGGTGCCCACGCTCGACGAGGTGCTGGCCCTGCGCGCCCGGCTCAGCGAGGAGCTGGACCGCGAGATCGGCGTCTACATCGAGACGAAGCACCCCACCTACTTCGACGGCCTCGGCCTGTCGCTGGAGGAGCCGCTGCGCGAGGACCTGCACGAGGCCCGCCTGGACCGCCGGCGCTCGCCGGTCTTCGTGCAGTCGTTCGAGACCACGAACCTGCGCGAGCTCGACGAGGAGGGGCTGCGGGTGCCGCTGGTGCTGCTGACCGCGGCGACGGGGGCGCCGGCCGACCTGGTGGCGGCCGGTGACCCCCGCACCTACGCCGACCTCACCACCCCGGCGGGCCTGGCGGGGGTCGCGGAGTACGCCGACGGGATCGGCCCGGACAAGGCCCAGGTCATCCCGCTGGAGGCCGACGGGACCCTCGGGACGCCGACCGCGCTCGTCGACGACGCGCACGCCGCGGGCCTGCTGGTGCACCCGTACACCTTCCGGCCGGAGAACACCTTCCTGCCCGCCGACTACGACCTCGGCGCCGACCCGAGCGACTACGGGCGGGCCCTCGCGGAGCAGCTGGCCTTCTGGGCGACCGGCATCGACGGCCTGTTCACCGACACCCCGGACATCGGGGTGGAGTCGCGGCGCCTGTTCACCGAGGCCGAGGAGGACGCCGCGGCCTGACCGGGGGTGCCGGGTCAGCTCACAGGGACACGCCGCGGCAGCCGGTGCCGCAGCCCGAGGTGGTCCACACCGAGGCCGGGACCACCCACGGGCTGGGCGCCAGGCGCAGGCCGCCCG